>CALAJG010000294.1 GCA_937923375.1 uncultured Leucothrix sp. | reverse complement strand
GTTGGGGCTGAAATTGGACTGTTGACGCCGCCACTGGGGATATCTTGTTTTGTTATTAAGGCATCGTTGAATGATGACCGGATTGCGCTTAAGGATGTGTTTCTAGGGGCATTGCCTTTTGCAGTGGTTATGTTGTTTGTGTTGATTTTGTTGATTGCTTATCCGCAGTTGAGTTTGTGGATTTTGGGGTGATGTATTGGCCAATGCTTGCTTGAGAGCTGCCTCTCATGTATCTCGGTCAATCTAAACAACCACAAGCAGGCCGCTTCTTGCTTGACCAAATTTATAGAATCTATGTTTGGTGGCTTCTGAAAAAGGGTTTTGCTCAACACATAGCCAATGCAGTTTTGGCGCTTCTGTCGCCCATTTCATCAGTGCTTCACCACCCGCGTCACCGATACCACATCCTACCAGTCCTATTTCAGTTAGCGTCGCTGGCAGGGTTTGGACTAAGTTTAGTACACCACCATCTTTTAGATTCGCATTATAGCTCATGCTAAATGATTGCAATGCCGGGCCATTGGCCGCGTGAACGGCTTTTATTGCGTCGGCAATGCGTTGTATTTCTTCTGTGCTTAGATCGGCACTGCGCAGGTGGAGATCATAGTTGGCAAGGTTGTCTGGGAGTGATAAAAGCTTGATCGCCGCTTTATTACAGACGGGCTTATTGGTTGAGCGTAAGGCATCAATTAGGGGGGTGATTTTCATTGGTGAGTTTGCTTTTGACGCATAAGCGCTGGAAAAGAACGGGAGTAAGCCGGTTACGCTTAGTGCGCTAGCTAGGCCAGTCTTGATAAACGTTCTTTTAGAATGACTTTTCATTTTGCGGACACCTTTTTATTCACGCTCTAACCTTCACAGCAAAATCTAAACAAATACCCATTAGGATCTTGGACAATAAACTGTCTCTGAACCGCTAGGATGTCGGCGCATTGGTATTTCGCCGTTTCCATCTCAAGATAAATTGAACTTGGAGCCAGCGCTTTGATTCTGGAATACATAGCATCAATATCGTTCACTTGCCATTCGAAGTTGATGCCCCTGCCAAATGGTTTTTCCATACTGCCTGTAAGCCACCGCCGACCAGACCAATTTAAGCCTTCGGACATGATATCAACTCCATCGAGGGTGAAGTAAGCGAATTGCTCTTCTGGCCTTTCGTATTTGATGGTAAAGCCGAGTACTTCGACATAGAATTTTTTAGTGGCTTCAATATCTTCGCAGCAGAGTTCAGGGACTAATTTCATTGCTTCAGCACCATAATTTGGTAGGGTGACTTTTCAAAAGAAGCTTTTTGATAAGCCTTTATCGCACGCTCGTTGTCTTTATGAACATACAAACGAAGCTCTAAGCCGTTCTGCTTTTCCATTTCTGTGGTGATAGCATTTATGAGTAAAGGCATATTGCCTTTGCCTCTATAATCGGGCGCTAGATACATGCTTTGTATCCACCAGTAATAACCCGCGTTCCAGTCACTCCATTCCCACAAGGCAGAAATACTGCCAACTGGGTTGTCTGATTCATCGACTAATACCCAATACATTGCGACGGAGTCGTCTTCCAGAGCGACACGAATGCCTTTTTCCAGTTTTTTGGAGTCTTTGACCGAACCCTCAGAGGCTAGTGCTTCTTCTAAGATGAATTCGATGAGGATTGGAAGGTCGTTTATGTCTGCTCTTCTGACTTTCATTCGCTGGTCTCCAGCTGATTAACAGGTTGCGGCTAAGACACTCTTTAGCTGATCAGTCGTGCTTTTTTCCTCGTTTACCAATAAATCGTCATTGATTTTCAATACAACGCTTTTTAACAAATCAGTCGTGCTTTGGATTTTAGTTACCCCCTTGAGCAGGTTCAGCTCCTCTTGTAGATGACGCCCTTTTAAGGAGATTCTCTTTTGGGAAGGACCTTTGGCTAGGTCGGTATCTAGGTATTGTGCAAGGTGGTCAGGTGAGATTTCATTGTTCGACAAGGCGTGTATGTAGAACTTCACAATGTTATTGGCGAACTCCGTGCCACCACCTAATTTGTCACTGGCTAGGTTAAGGATATCAATCATGTGAGCAGGAACGCGGCTTTCTAATGACTTACGCTGGACCTCTAACTGTCTTTTAATCGCAGGGGTAGATTGATGAGGCAAGACAGCAACAGAATCACAAGTGTCACAAACACCTACTAGTACATCTTTGACAGTCCCAGAGTCATCGCTAAAAGGCACATCTCTCAGCGTAAAGGTTACATTTTGAAATGACTCACAATGATTGCAGGCTGCTTTTTTAGTATCGCCAACTTTTAATATTTTCATGGTTCACCTATCTAGTTCGTGGACGCTTATGAATACACAGTCGGGCTCAGTACAATACCACTTGATGTACCAACCTTTTCCAGAATAAGCAGTCTTTATGATGTGTACGTCTATTTCCGAATCGAAGTGATGTGGGCTGCTCGAATAATCATTCCCTCTGGACCTTCCAATAATTGTTGCTACTTCACTGACTGAAACAGCGCCAGTCGAAAGAAGGTTCTTGATATCTATGTTATTTCGGGCTTCATGGATGACGTAGCCATTGTCTAAGCACTCTATGACTTTGCTTTTTACTTCTTTAAAGCCCATGTATTTTCCTTTTTACATATTGTACGACAATATACGTACGTGTAAAGTTCTAATTTAATTGCCCACAGAATCAATGGCTGTCTAAACAACTTTCTTGACTTGATTAACCAACGACATCGTAAGGGAGTCCATCAAATTTAGGTCTGAATTATTGATTAGTTGGGTGTGTTTGAGGATGTTTCTGAAAGATAAGTTCGGGGCCAAAGAAGCTCCGAACGGTTAAAATACAAAGGCCCGCTATTATGCGAACTTCATAGCGCAAGTGGCGGGCTGTGTAAATCCTTATGGGATTCAGGAATGATGTATTACAATTTAAAACTCAAATTTATGAGTGACATGCTTAACCAATGATATTTTATCTACGGGAAACCCCGCCAGTTTTCCGTGCTCCTTAATATTCTTTTCGTCATCCGTTCGGTAAACGCAAAAAGTGCCTTGCTTGGTTAAGTAGGATCGATCCCACTCCATAGCATCACCAAACTTCGCAACCACTGATTGTGAGCCTTTCGATACCTCCTTCATTTTCTCCATTGGTAGTCCGGAAATGCCCGGCACCGCCCTCTCTATGATGTACACGTCATGATTTTCTTTAAGGATTTCACTGACTGCTTCACCGCCCCCCAGAGAAGGCCCGTTGGTGAATTCAGTTTCAATCACTGAAATCGGTTTTAAGTTCAATGCAGATAAGTATTTTGATAATTTCTCCTCATCCTGTGCCGTAAGCACTTCATACGATATTTCTTTTGACTGAAACTCTTCCTGAAGCGATACCGCAAACGTTGACTCAGGCGTATCTTTTGACTCTGATTTCGCAGCAGCGACCTGAGAAGCGGAAAGCATATCTGCTGAGGCATTATCCAGCACAACCACAAATTGTTTCAGGGGGGCGTCTTCTTTCAAAACAGTCCTGTCAGCCTGTGCAATGGCGGCAGACAATAAAATAGCAAGACTAACGATTAGAAAAAAACGCGCCGCAGATACTGACTTAATTATGTACTTTTTCATTGTTAACTCCATGTTGATATTGGGGAACCAATTAAAGATTATTGGACATCGGTAGCTTATTTAGAATGCCCCAGATCCCGAGATTTATGTCTTATAGTCCACGGATATTTGACATAAAATCTATTTTTGATAGAATTTGAGACAATCGTTGAAGGTAGAAGCTGATATGGACGTTCTAGCTGATGTAATGCGAGCGATTTCTTTGGAAGGCGCGCTGTACTTCGAAGTGCATGCGTCAGACCCGTGGATTTCCATGAACCCATCGATGGATCAAATCGGATCGTCGATGATGCCTCGGGCTGATCACGTTATTCCCTTCCACATTATTATGAAGGGCAATATTTTTACCAAACTAGGTGACGATTCTTATGGGCCGGTCTCCATCAGTACCGGCGATGTGTTGATGCTGCCATCCGGTGGAAAACACATCATTACATCTGATCCGGACACTTGGGAAGGGACTCCAGCAGATATCGAGTTTTACAAAACGGCAGCTCGAAGTTCCAAGCCATTTACCATGATGAATATCGGAGAAGATGGAGCCAAAGCAAATTTAATTTGTGGTTACTTTGGTTGTGACAAATCCCCTTTGAATCCATTAATAGGCATTTTGCCAAATATGCTGGTGCTAAAAAACTGCCTGGGTGAAGACAAATTGATGCGTGAGTTGGTGATGACCGCCATTGCGGAAAGCAAGGCTAGTTCGAACGGCAGCAACATCATGGTGACTAAACTTAGCGAGCTGATGTTCTTAAGAGCACTTCGACAGTGCATGGAGACACTTGATACTAACAATGTAGAAAATTGGTTAACGGCATTAAAAGATAAGCATATTGGACAAGTATTAGAACTAATTCACAAAGAACCGACCAAGAAATGGACTTTGGATATGCTAGCGAAATCTGTCGGAATGTCCCGTTCTGCACTAGCTGAGCGCTTTAATAGATTCGTTGGTGAGCCTCCAATGAGTTATTTAGCCAAGTGGAGAATGGAACTTGCAAGTCGGCTGCTCGAAGAAGGTGTTAAGGTGGATGCTGTTGCTCACGAAGTTGGCTATAGCTCTGAGTCGTCATTCCAACGCGCGTTTAAGAAGATCATGGGTATCCCAGCAGGGCAATGGAAGCAAAAGCACCCTTAAACCCCCTTAATCTGCCTCTGCCTCCACGCAATAAACACCCCAGCCCCAATAACCAACGCAATCCCATACCACTTATGCAGCGGTATAACCTCGCCAAAAAACAGAAAACCCAGAAAAATTGCCCACGGCAATACCAGATAATTAAACGGCTGCAAGACAACCACTGGCGTCAGCTTTACCGCCATAATCATAAACAAATGGCTCAGCGCACCGGTAATACAAAGAACGCCAACAAATAATGATTGCTCCACATTTAGAGGCTGCCAAACGCTAGGCAAAAACGGCACGCTAACCAATGCACCAAACACGGCGGTATAAAAGAGCGAAGAGTTATTGCTATCTGTTCTAGAAACCATGCGAGTTAGCAAGGTATAAATCGCAATCATTACTGCCAGTCCTAACGCCATCAGGCTATAGATTGAGAAAGAGGCAGAGCCAGGCGCAATGATAATCAACGTACCCGCGAACCCAATAAAAACCGCCGCCCAACGCTTCCAACCAACAACTTCACCGAGCACATAAGGCGATAACGCGGTGACTATAAGCGGGTAGGCCATGAAATCACTCTGTATTTCTCCAACACCCAGCTCACGAATCACATAGCCAAACGCCACCACTTCTACCCCTAAAATGATGCCGCGCAAGGCCTGTAGCCATGGGTTTTTAACCTTCAGCACTTCTTTTAATGAGCTATTTCGGGTCGTCCACCACAAGGCAAACAGAAAGAAAGCAATGTAACGCACCCCAACAAATTGAAGTATCGGTATGCTTTGTCCCAGGTATTTGGTGATGGTGTCTTGCGAGGCAAACAGGACCGTCGTAACGATCATCAGCAATATGCCTTTATTGTGTTCGTGCATGGTGAGCCCTGACTTTGAAAAGCTGGGCTGATCCGAGCTTTTGTTGGTTTTTAAACTGCAGCCAAGACTAAACTATGACTCAGTAAATCAGCAAACAATAAAAACGTAGACAATCCATGCGAAGCAAATGAAACTTGTTAAAGCAATAGCACTCGCAGAGGAAATAAGGTAGAAACTGCCCATGGATGATTTGTTTGATTTCATCAACAACGGCGAAACTTGGGTCGAAAGCATCAGCGATGATGCGGTCGTACTAAGGCAGTTTTTGTCTAATCGTTCTGCAGAGCTATCCGCAACGATAAAAGACATTGAACAACAGGCCCCATTTCGACACATGAAAACGGCTGGAGGGTTCACCATGTCGGCAGCTATCACAGGCTGTGGCGATTACGGCTGGATCAGCGATCGACGAGGTTACCGTTATTCCAAGGTAGACCCGATCACAGAGCAGCCATGGCCTGAAATGCCCAAGTTACTTTTTGATATTGGACAGCAGTGCGCGCTTGAGGCTGGCTACAAAGACTTCAAACCCGATGCCTGCCTAATCAATCGCTATGCGCCAAAATCAAAAATGTCATTACACCAAGACAAAGATGAAAAAGACTTTACCGCACCGATTGTGTCGGTATCGCTAGGAGTCCCTGCAACCTTTCTGTTTGGCGGGGCGCAGCGTTCAGATAAGACCATTAAAGTGCCTGTGTCTCACGGTGATGTCGTGGTATGGGGTGGTGAATCCCGGTTATTCTTTCATGGCGTGTCGCCCATCAAGCCGAGTTACCACCCGTTTTGGGGCGATAACCGTATCAACATTACCTTTCGGACGGCTGGCTAAGCTGCTTTAGGAGCCAGGCACTCATTTCAGAATATAACGGCATCGACGTCGCTAGGACATTGGAGTGACTTGCGCCCGGCACCGTTATCCACTGCTTATTATTGTGAGCGATCGCACTATACAGTTTTCGGCCTTGCTCAGGTGTCACGTAAGTATCTCGCTCACCATGCACAAGCAATGAAGGAACGGTAACTGATGCCGCCCAACGCTGCGGTTGTATCGGCGTGATTTTTGGAAGGCCTCGTAACTTACGCTCCAAATCTAACAAGGGAATCAAAGCACTCACTGCAGCCTGCCAACGCTCGGGGATTTGCTTTTTCAACACCTCAGCTAAAGAGCTGAAACTGCTGATTATCATCATTGCATCCCAATCTGCCGATTGTTTACTGGCGGCACTGATAGCAAACGCGCCGCCCATCGACATGCCCCAGAGCACTGAAGGCTCATCGGGTAAGCCAAAGTAGTGCTTCACCTCTTTTAATGCCTGTTCTGGCAAGTCGCGTTCAAGCTGACTTTTTCCAAAGCTCATCGAGTTAATTTTACTATCGCCGTGGGCAGGCATATCAAGCAGTAGGCAACGAAATCCAACCGCGACAAAGCGTTCGGCAACGGGCAATAAATCCTCTTTGCGACCCTTACGACCATGCAGCAAAACGACGATACCTTTCACTCGCCCGTAGGCAGGAAGATCAAAATGCTTCTCAGCAAGTTGCTGGCGCACTCGCTTTCCACGTTCTCCAACTCCAGCGATCGCATCTGGCTCAACGAGCAGGCACGGCGTCGTTCCCTCCAGGCACTGGTGCGATCTAATTATCAGCCCATATTCAGCTGGATTTGTCAGTCTGTCCATATGATACCCCTGTAGCGCGCGGCGAGGCGGTGAAAAGATTGACTCATTGATACGATTAGCGATCCCTAAGCCTAATAACAACAGCCCCAATATCAACACTATTAAGAGGCGCAGCCTTCTCCAACTGAAAATCCAGAGCACTAGTCACGCCTTAGTTATTTTATGGTGAGTTTAAAGATCGAGTGTAGCGGTAGGATTTGCAGAATCTGTGCAGAGAAACAGGAATGATCGCAGAGACCAATTAATCAGTGATCTGGTCGTAAGCCAAGGCAGCGACTATGTGGACACGATCAGTTTCGCCGCCATTCAGCGCCGTGTGATAACCACGGGTATCGGTGAAATAGACCGAGCCGTCAGCGGGTAAATGAGTCACATGATGGTTTACCACAAACAGCGATCCGGGGTTGCTGATGACGGGGATATGCAGCCGAGGCTCAGGGTCACGATGCCAAGAGTTACAGTTATATTGGGTTTTAGACAACACGCGTGTGCGGCCGATGGGAAACCGTTTCGTCAGTTCTTGATGCACGTACTCGAAGTAGGTTCCCTTGAATTCGGGGTTAAACGCTGAAAACTCAATTTCAGGAACAAGGTCTTCGCGTGGCTCCTCGACGTAACGATCATCAGCGCGCAACCAATAGCGCCCTGATAAATCATTGTCTGTCCACTCGGTTTGGCCCGGCCGTTGCGTCAGTGGCAATGCAGAAAAACCCTGCGCCTGCATGCCACCTTGGTATGACGCTTTTGCTAAGCATTCATCGAGGGCATTTCGTAATGCTTCAATATCAAACGTTAATTCTAATCGACAAATACCCGGGCCAGGGTTAAATCTGGCCACGGACTCCGTCTCTGGACGACTTTCCATAAGACGTTGAATCGTACTGACATCAGGATCATTAGAATCAAAATTTGGCATAAGCATTAAGCCTTCGAACGCACTTCCTTAGCTGGATTTTGCCGGCGTACCCGTATTAATATCCACCGAAATCTGCTGGATGATGTTATCCATAGCGCTCTCAATGGCTTGCTTTAGCTTGCTAGGGTTCTTAGTCAACCACTGGGTTGCATTGATCTTTTCACCTTGCTTAAGCCCCATGTCAATCGGCGAAGTCGCACTGAACTTCCTGGCATAAATTGACGATTTCGCTGTCGGTTTTATCTTACTCACAGCAGTGACACCCACGGCTTGGTGGTTCGAACTTAGCACATAGCTAGTGGCAACATTTAAAACATTGACTGCGCTCTCAACCGGCACTTTATGAGAATTAACCTTTAAACCGGGGGCAAAGCTTGGCCCTCTCATCGCTGCAAGCTTCCTTCTGAACACTTCGTTCGTATTGTAGTTGCCCATTGCCTTTATGACAGGTGCAATCGTGCTGGCCCGATTCATATTGATCGCTCCATCAACACCCATTCCTACCAACGCTCCAACAAGCCCTCCACCAATCAAACTAGTTGCGCGTGATGCACCTTGGCTTCTTGTATAAGTGATTTGCTCAGGAGCGGTTAGGTCAACGCTAGCGATCTTGTTGGCAGCCAGTGCTTTTCTGTCCAAGCCTGTTGGCGTTGATGAGCAGCCTGCCAGAATTGTTAGTGATAATGCTAATAAGGTAGCCTTCATTTTAATGTTCATATTATTTCCTTATGGTATTTTCATTATATT
>CALAJG010000293.1 GCA_937923375.1 uncultured Leucothrix sp. | reverse complement strand
ATAACAAGTAAGACACCGGATAAGCCAATATAAAACATAGCAAGGTGATTACTGCGGACAACCACAAGGTTTTCATTAATATAGGGATATAAATTTGGTAGAGCTCATCCGCTCTGACCACTTCGCCTTTATCATCATATTTGCGATCAAGCGCCGCTAAATAAAAGGAGGCGGTATATTCTTTGGACGCCCGTTGTAGGGTCAACCATATCGCGGGATTTTCCCACTTTTTATTTATTTTAATTAAGGCATCCAGATAGGGGCCTTCTGTAATTTTTTTAGCTTTTCTTCCAGTGGAAGTAATCAGGCTACGCGAGCCAGGGATTTCATAATTCACACGTGTTGCCAAGTTTCCAACCGTCTTACCAATTTCACGGTTTTTCTTAGCGAGTGCTAAATCTTTTACGAATAATTCAACATATTTGTCATCAGGCAGCCCTTGTCCATCCCATTCCTGAATCGCTTCAGCAAAGTTTGGCGTCACATTGATGCCGGTAGGATTATGAACAGATCGATAGAGCATTTGTCCTATCGGTAATACAAAGGTAATGATGATGAAAATTACCAGTGGCAATGTTAAAAGTAATGCTTTCCAGCGCAACCGTCTGGTTGTCCGAGCCAGCTTAGTTTTTAACGGGGTACCATCGGCGGTAAGAATCGGTGACGTCGAATCAGACATGGAATTTCTCTGTAGGCTGGGTACTGCATGGGGAGGATCCCCCATGCAGTGGATGGTTCAGACTAACTTAGCCTTTTGCAAGCCAAGCGTTGAAGCGCTCTTTCAACTGGTCAGCATTATCTGCCCAGAATTCGAAGTTACTTTGTACTGCGTTAGTCAGGTTAGCCGGGTTAGTTGGCATCTGAGGTCCCATATCGATAGACTCGTCAGTTGCGTACTTACCAACTAGAGGACCAGAAGACTTACGCGCTGGGCCATAAGAAATCCAAGATGCTTGGGCCGCAAGTGCTTTAGTACCTGTTGAGTACTTCAAGAATTCCATAGCCAAATCTTTGTTCTTAGAACCCTTTGGAATTACCCATAGATCCAAGTCCCAAATCTGACCATCCCAAACGATTTCAAATGGCTTCTTCTCACCAGCAACCGCGTTAAAGATACGGCCGTTATATGCAGTAGTGATAGCAACTTCACCGTCAGCTAGTAACTGCGGTGGCTGTGCGCCAGCTTCCCACCAAACAACGTCTTTCTTGATAGTATCTAACTTCTTAAATGCACGATCAACACCTTCTGGCGTAGCCAATACATCGTAAACTTCCTTAGCTGGTACACCGTCAGCCATTAGAGCAAACTCAAGGTTTACCTTAGCGCCTTTACGTAGACCACGCTTACCAGGGAATTTCTCCAGGTCAAAGAAGTCAGCCATTGTCTTAGGGCCATCTTTCATCTTTGACTTATCGTAAGCAAAGATAGTTGACCATACAATGTTAGCCACTGCACACTCATAAAGCGTTCCTTCAAGGAAGTCTTCAGTAGCAGGCGTTCCATCAGCACCGTCAGGTAGTGACTTGTGATCGATTGTCTCTAGCAGACCTTCGTCACAGGCACGGATAGCGTCTGACAACTCAACGTCAACAATATCCCAGCTTACATTTCCAGCTTCAACCTGAGCTTTAATCTCAGCAATACCACCATTATAGTCTTCAGACTTGATGGTGTTGCCAGTCTCTGCAACCCAAGGCTTGTGATACGCTTCAACCTGTGATTTTGTGTATGCACCACCCCAAGAAACGACAGTGATATCACCGGCATTTACAGAAGTAGCAGCAATTAAACCAGCCGCTAAGATGCTGGCCGTAAGAGTTTTTAATTTCATTTTATGCTCCTCAAAATTATGTTCTGATCAGTCAGAACACTTACATGTGCTGTCAGGCTGGACAAATCCTTTTGACAGCTAACTAAACAGGCGCCCTTAACCACGAGGCTCCTTAAATATGTCGTCAGGCAACAGGATCAAGTGCTTTGCAGTCACCTGCAGCCCAGCCAACAGTTATCGTTTGATCTTTTTTCAACGGCCTTAGTTCACCGCGGTTTCTCACTTTGGCGATAAACTCATCGTTTCCAGCGACGTTCATAACGATTCTTAAGTGATCCCCTAAATACAGGATCTCACTGATTTTTCCGCTTAAAGTATTGTCCATCGCAACGTCAGGCTCTACTTCAACACGCTCAGGACGCAGTGATATAGTGGTTCTGTCACCAATCGCAGACACGTTCACTGCCTCAGACTTCACTGAGGTTCCATCGTCTAACAACACTTCACAGACCTTGCCATCTATCGAGGTGACTTTTCCGGAAAGTTTATTATTTTCACCGATGAACTGAGCCACAAATGAGTTTTGTGGGCTTTCGTAGAGTTCATCCGGCGGAGAGAGCTGTTGGATTCTACCGTCTTCAAACACCGCAACGCGGTCAGACATCGTCAATGCTTCTGTCTGATCATGTGTAACGTAAACGACAGTAACACCCAAATTCTCATGAATATGTTTAATTTCGTACTGCATTTGCTCACGCAGCTGCTTATCCAGCGCCCCTAGCGGCTCATCCATCAAAATGAGATCAGGCTCGAATACCAAAGCACGCGCTACTGCCACACGCTGCTGCTGACCACCCGATAACTGTGCCGGGCGACGATTACCGAAAGCACCCAACTCAACCATATCGAGCGCGCGCTTTACCTTTTTATCGATATCAGCACCACTTATTCCACGTACCTTCAAAGGAAAAGACAGGTTTTCAGCAACCGACATGTGTGGAAAAAGTGCATAGTTCTGAAACACCATGCCAATACCACGCTTATTGGGTGGGACAGAATTGATTGCTTTATCGTTGAGATATATTTCGCCGTTGGTTGCAGGCTCGAACCCTGCCAGCATCATCAGGCAAGTCGTCTTACCCGAACCCGAGGGGCCGAGCATGGTTAGGAACTCGCCCGGTGCGATGTCTAAGTTCAGGTCTTTGACAACCATGATTTCACCATCATAGCTCTTCTGAACTTTTTCGAAGCGAACCGCTGCTCCCGTGCTATTACTCATTGAATGCTTATTCCTTTTCTGTGAGAAGGAGGAATTACAAACGCTAACTATTCGCTAAAGATGCACCAGTTAAATCAACAGAGCATGCAATAATGAGATTAGTGAATGTGAACCCCCGATCCTAACCCTTTCCTCCACCACTTAGATGAAGCATCCAGTGGCAATGTTTTACTAATCAATCACCTTCAGAGACCCCCCGAGGCAATTAACCATATTTTTGTAACATTAACGTAACATAAATCATTGTTAAATTGCGAAGGAAAAATAACGCTACTTAGCAAAAAAATAAGCATGGTCAATAGTAAAGAGAGATTTATTAAAATAGTTAATAATATAATTTCTCATTTAAATTATAAAAAAATACTACGCCTGCTATCTAGATTTCAACTATCCGGCGTCTTTAATCGCTTGACGAATAACCGCTTTTAATTTGTCAGCTTCGCGAACATCACGTAACAACTTGCCGTTTAAGAATAAAGTTGGTGTTGAGGCGGCATGCGCTTTTTTGGCACTCTGTAAATCTGCGGCGACTTTGTCACGAACCTCATCTGATGCAAGGTCTTTAGCAAATTGTTCCTTATCCAGTTTTAGTTCATCAATATAACCATCAAACACAGGTTTTATTTCTTTAACGCCAGACCACTGCCTTTGACGATCAAAAAAGATATCGTGGAGCTCCCAAAACTTACCTTGCTTAGCCGCAGCCTCAGAATAGTAAGCAGCCGTAATGGCATGAGGATGGATATTTGTTAGTGGAAAATGTCGATACACAAAGCGAACACTGCCTTTCACACTAGGCCAAATTTTTCTGATAGCCTCATGCTGACCCCGACAGGCCGGACATTGAAAGTCTGAGTACTCAACCAAGGTGAGCTTGGCATCTGGGTTGCCTTTTACAATATCGGTTTCAACCACTTCATCAACGCTTGGCGGTGGCGAAAAAACGCTATCGTAAATCGCCAATAAAGCCACCGTTATTACGATTGCCCCAAGCCCCCAAACCACACAACGCACCAAGACCGACTTTCTTTTCGCTGCAGCTTCGGCGGCAGCTTGTTTTTCGGCTCTGATTTTACGCTGTTCTTCTTTTTTACTCATCCCTACACCTTATGTTTGTTTATTAGTTATATCGATCTGACTTTATACGCAGCACCCGGGGTAATCAAGGTCAGTTACGACTGTCACCACCAAGCAGGCTCATTTTAACCCAATTGCTTTTAGTCTCTCGTGCAAATAGCTACCCGCCGTGTGCTGCTTAGAAAGCACAACCTCAGGCCGAGGGTGTAAAAACAGCGGTATTGACAGCCTAGCCTTGTTAGAACGGCTGCCTTGAGGATTCACTACACGATGCGTGGTTGATGGGAAATATGAGTTTGAACACATTTGCAGCATATCCCCAACATTAACCGCAATATTTCCCGGATCGGTATCAACTTCATGCCATTTACCATGTACATCTTTAACCTGTAGACCAGGCTCAGTACTAGCGACAAGGCAAGTCAACAAATTGATATCTTCATGGGCAGCCGCTCGTATTGCACTCACCTCTTCGTTGCCCTGAAGCGCGGGATAATTAAGAATACGCATCAGCGTACCGGGGCTTTCCTCAACCATTTCACTTAGGTGCATCGAAAAAGCATTGCTTATCTCGTCCGGGCATTCCTGCTCGACCCAATCCAGTAAAAGTCCGGCAAGTCCACGCAATTGGTTATAAAGCCGTTCAGTATTGACCCTTAAATAATCTGGGCATTTTCCCCAGGGGTAATAATGAAAAAACTCTTTTAAGTCTTTCTGCTGAGCACCTTTTGCATTTTCAGTGCGATAGGGAAAAAAACCATCCTGATCATCAGGGTCGAACAAGAACTCATGTTTACGCTGATTTCCAAAGAATTGCGCCCAATCAGAATAGACTTCTTCTACCAATGAAGCATCAATGGGATGATGTTGCAAAATGGCAAAGCCAGTTCCGCGCAGTGATTCGGTGAACCGTTGCGCTGCATCATCCGATCGACAGTCAATTTTTGACACTTGCATAAAATTTAACCCTCCACGGGTATCAAGCCTTGTATTGCATGATAAAATATTTTTTCAAAAAATGCGCCTCAAGGAGGCTCAGTTAATGAAAGTCTTTAATTTCGGATCGATAAACATTGATCACATTTATCGTGTCGGCGATTTAGTGCGGCCCGGAGAGACCATCGCCTCCGATAATTATCGAATGATGCTGGGTGGTAAAGGCGCTAACCAGTCGATAGCCTTAGTCAAAGCTGGCATGATGGTGCAGCATATCGGTAGGATTAGTGATGCCGATGAATGGATTTGCCGAAAGTTTCAGGACTATGGAATCGGGGCGTATTGTTTACGGCTTGTTGATGAACCGACCGGGCATGCCATTATTCAGGTAACAGATGAAGGAGAAAACGCCATTTTGCTCCATGGTGGCGCTAATCAATCTCACTCGATTAACGATCTCGCAGAATACATCAGCAACAGTGATAATGGCGACTGGTTACTGCTACAAAATGAATGCAATCTCACCTCAGAAGCGCTGGAACTTGCTAAAAAGCAAGGCATGACTGTAGTGTTCAACCCCGCTCCGATGACGCCAGAGGTGAAAGAATTACCGCTTCAATACGTTGACCATTTAATCGTCAATGAGATAGAAGCTGAAGGGTTGATCAATGACCCTGTGGTCACTTTGGAACAGCCTGAAGCCCTACTCAATAAGCTTTACTCACGCTACCCTCATATGAAAATTGTGCTGACCTTAGGTGACAAAGGCGTGATGTACAGAGACGCCGAACAAACAGTAACCGTTGCTGCTGAAAAAGTTGAAACCGTCGATACGACTGCGGCAGGCGATACGTTCATTGGCTACTACATTCAACAATTTATGACGGGGGCATCTGTGAGAACTGCACTTGAGGTTGCAAGTAAAGCCTCGGCAATAACCGTGCAAACGATCGGTGCTTCAGAAAGCATCCCAGATATGCAACAACTTCAATTAGCAGGGAAATAAAATCAATGCCTGAAAAGATTATAATTGATACTGATCCTGGTATTGATGATGCTATGGCGATTTTCTTTGCCATGTCCTCGCCTGAACTGGAGCTCCTTGGTCTCACCACAACGTTTGGCAATGTTTCTGTCGAGAGAGCCACGGAGAATGCTTTGCACTTAGTTGAAATTGCCGGGATTTCGATACCCGTGGCCATAGGTGAAGCCGTTCCATTCGTTCAAGCCCCCCTTCCGTTCCCTGATTTTGTTCATGGGGCTGATGGCTTTGGCAATCTGAACCTGCCTCAACCAAAAGGCCAGCCTATTGAACTAGGAGCCGCTGAGTTTATTATTAAAACAGTGCTGCAGAATCCGCATGAAATCACCTTGATTGCCATCGGACCACTAGGAAATCTGGCAAGAGCGTTAGAGTTAGAACCGCGCATCGCCAAATTAGTGAAAAGAGTTGTGATCATGGGGGGCACTGTTCTGGAAAGTGGCAATGTCTCGCCAGTCGCTGAGGCCAACATCTACAGTGACCCACATGCTGCTGATGCGGTGTTCAGGGCCGACTGGACCGTCCATATGGTAGGTTTAGACGTCACCCATAAAGTCACCCTGATGAATGACCTGCAACGAAGAATTCGCGACCATAACTCAATTTTTGGTCAGTTTCTTTTCGATGCCGGGCGGTTTTACGCTGACTTTTATCAATCAAGTCGCGGTACTGAAGGCTGCTACATGCATGATGCATCGGCTATTGCTTATGCCATCAATCCTAATTTATTTGATGTCGTGAATGGACCAGTACGAGTAGCCACTGAGGGTTTTGCTAAAGGTCAGACAATCTTAAAACGCACTGATTACAGCTACCCTGAAAATCATTGGGACATTGTAACGGACGCTTGCGTTTGTATGGGTGTCGACGAGTCCGGAGTCTTAGCGCTCTATGAGAAAGCCATGGTTGGAAGTTGATGTTTTACATTCTTTGCAGCAATCGATGCTTCTACGGCAGAAGTTGTGATTCAATATCGGTGTAGTCAATGAGGGCATAATTTGCAGGTCGCTTATTTTTCCGGCTACCATCGTCGCTCATGATCAAAATTTTGCGGGTAGCTGAAACCGTAACTGCCGTTATTGCTTCAATGTTTTTCATCTCAGCAATTTCTGGAAAAGCGAGTGCAACAGGGGCCTGATCATTTATCCCTCCCCAGAACCAAAGCTGTGACTGTTTAGGTCCCCCACCATAATTTACCTCGTTAGCCATTAAATACCCTTGCAATCTGTCATCATAAAATAGCGAACGAATCCCTCCTCCCTGAAGGTTCAGTAAAGTGAACTCCTCGGACAGAACCGGCTGTTCTGAGCCATCCAAAACCTGCTGAGGGTTTTGCATGTAAATGATGAGTGACAGATCATTCACCAGCGGTTTTTTAAAGCCAAACAAAAGCTGACTTTTGTCTTGGTTAAAGCTTAAGCCTTCAATATTAATGCTGCTCGGATCGACCGCCTTGTCATTGTTTCGCGACGTTAAGATTTTAAACAGCTGAGACTTATTAAGAAACTCGGCGAACCCGGTGTAGACATCTTTCTTGATCAACTCCCCGTTTTCGTCAAACACCATGCGCAGTAACTTTTCACGATTAGGGCGTTGTTTCCCCTTGCTCGTTCTGGAAAAAGAGGTGCTGGCGTAGACTGCAGCATCCTTGCCTATCGCTATCGCTTCCAGGTCATCAAAACTCTCGTTAAGTTGGGTGTTAAGCTGCTTATCACGAATAGTATTCTCAAGAAGATTACCCTCGGAATCAAACTCCGCAATGCTTAGGGCCCGTGAGATTTCATCTTCTAAAACGATGAGCTGACCGGTTTTTAATTGCTGTGCAGCAGAAGGCTCATACACTCCATTTAGTGGCTTTATTGGGCTCGATAGATATAACCGATTTTTTATTGACTTAACATTGTCAGTGAAGATAAAAAACAGGATCAGCCCCATAATGATAGCGAAGGTACTGAGAAGTATGATGCCCCAGCGTTTTTTTGATTTTATTTTAGACAGCATATTAAACCTGAAATATGTTCATTAATCACTCATTTTAGAGTAAGCTAGCGGCTCTAATACTTGTGCACTGTATAGAACCGCATGAGGGACGGCTAGTAGTTTGTCGATACCTCAGTCATTGCGCCACCATTGATTTATGGTGGCTTTTTTTTGGCAAAAAAATAAGCAACCAAGATTAGCAGGAAATACCTCTTGAGAATAACTATTCGGCATTAAAAAACCCGGAGGAGGGTCCGGGTTTTGGGGGAGGCCTGAGTGTTGCAATCCGCTTATTGCCATCGACCGGGAGAGTCATTCGACAAGTTCAAGCCACTCAGGTGAAATAACCATACATCTGTATCGCGCAGCCTCCTCAATAAAAAAGTAGGCTACGGTCTATATTTACAGACAAGCGGTACATTCAAAACGAATCGCAACGCTTTGAAAGCCTCAGTTAATATCTGGCCTGCATGACTAGCTTTGTCTTTGTACAATTAAACGAAACTCTTTTGAGCTCGTTTTTGTAAACAAATTTAACGTCATAACAATCGGCGCTTAATGAAGACCTACGCTTAGAGATTTTGGTTCTGACACCTCTGTAGCGACTTCGAACAGCTAAAGAAATATCCGAATGCCGAAGTTTCTTGCCGTTAGCTGGTTTCAGTTTATAGTCCTTGACCTTATTCGCATTTGATGAGGAAATGGCATACACACTAGTTTTAAGACTCGAGATGAACAAAAAACTAACTGCGATCACAGATGCTGTAATAAGCTTTTGAAGTTTCATGAAACTCTCCTTATTTCATTCATTAGGGCGAACAATAGCTCTGCCGCCTTTCATACTTAACTAATACTACTTGCGTTAACTTTTAGACGCCAATAAGTATAAAAAATCACCTATAAATTTATTTTCTATAATTAATAAATTTTCCACTAATCACTATAAATTTAAACATATGAGCAATTATCAACCGTTAACCAATCAGCCGCTGACGAATTCCCGGGCGAGATGTCTTTGGAGATAGCCAGATACCTAGAAAAGATCGACCAAACTGCTTGTCAACAATCCCACCGATTCTCTTGCCGTTATAAATAAAGTAGTTTTGCCCCCCTGAATTCACCTGAAAAGCGAGCCTATCCCCGCGCTTTATCGAAGGCCAAAGGTTACCAAGCTGTCGAATCCATTCTTTGCGTTTCGCTTGAGCTATACCTAACCGTTTCCATTCACCATCCGTTGCCGTTAGCAAGTCTTGCTTATCAATATTTCGCAGATAAACAATATCTAGCACTTGCGGATAGCGATTTTCCCGATAGAGGCCATCGGTTGTTTTCAGAGTTACTTTATAAAGAGGAAACATCAGCCAACGCATCTCTGCTTGGCCAACCACTTTTAATTCACCAGCCTTCAAAGAAGCCACTTTGCCAGGACTGGCAGCGAATGAGTTTGCGCTTATCAGAACCAACAAGATTCCAACTATGTAATTGTTTAATTTCATCATATCTTCGTATCCAATAATTGAGTTTACCTGTGAGCTCAATATGCAGAGCCTAATGTCAACGAAACGTGAAGGCAGGAGATAAGCAGATGAATTTTACTTAACTAAGAGCGGCGGACCAATGCCTCAATCCCAAGCACGTAGCCCTCGGCGCCAAGACCGACGATAATTCCGGCAGCCACTGGGGAGAGATAAGAATGATGACGAAATGATTCACGGGCATGAACATTTGAGATATGAACTTCAATAACCGGAACCTCCGATCCTTTGATCGCATCGTGAAGCGCAATAGAAGTATGTGTGTAAGCACCGGCATTAAACACGACGCCTAGGGCACTGCCATCCAGTACGCCTTGACGAACACTATGGATTGCTTCGACCAACTCGCCCTCATGATTACTCTGCAAGCAGCTTACTTCTACTCCCAGACGCTTACCTGTTTCACGGCACAGCGTTTCCACATCGGCCAAGGTGTGACTACCGTACTGCTCAGGCTCTCTAATCCCTAGCAAATTTAGGTTCGGACCATTCAGGACTAAAATTGACTTCATTGTTGCTCCGTGATTATTTTATACAACTAAAACCGATCCGAACTAAATCCATCAAGACTAATATCGGTTGCATCACCATTCATCGCTTGCGCTAATAACTTACCAGTTATCGGCCCCGTGTTTAGCCCAATATGTCCATGCCCAAAAGCAAACCAAAGATTCTGATGTTTTGACGCTGGCCCAATTATCGGCTTCCCATCTGGAAACGACGGTCTGGCACCTCGCCACGGCGCTGCTTCGGTTTCTCCATCTAGACTAATCGCTTCAGCCACCTTAGGTTTAAGCTCTTCAAGCTGTGCGTAGTTAGAAGCAGCGTCACGGTCATTAAGCTCAACCCCAGAGGTCACCCGTAGCCCCTGCTCCATTGGCGTCATCACATAAGCACCATCAACATCATGCACCGAGTGATAGAGTGAACTACCCTCCGCCAAATTGAAATGGATGTGGTAACCTCGTTCAGTCGCAAGCGGTAACTTATAGCCGAGTGGCGTTAATATCTGGTTCGACCACGGCCCTAGTGCGACCACTACGGAGTCTGTATCGATAACTTGTTGATCCAGCTGGATCTTATAACCCCGCTCTTGCGGCTCTATCGAGCGTATTTCCTGTTGCTTAAACTCACCGCCAATACTGACAAAGTAGTCGGCGTATTCACGAATCAAAGCTGAAGGGTTATCAATAAACCCGTTGCCCTTAATCCACATGCCACCAACGAAGATAGGGCTAAGTCCCGGCTCAAGATCGCGTAGCTCGGGAATTGTTAAAACAGTGACATCCTTATTATTTCTGGCTAACGCACGACGTTCAAAACTTAACTCATGATTAGGCCGATCTTTACGGTAAACCTTTAGCCAACCGGTCTCAGTATAACGATCAGCATTTCCAGCTAACCACATGAAATATTTATGAGCATCCCCTGCCGCATCGATAAGCTGATTCAAATCATCGGCATTGCTTATCGCCTGCTTTTCGCGGGCCTCAGAAAAGAAGCTTTTCATCCATGAAAACTGACGCAGCAGGTACGGCACTTTATAGCGAACGGCCGGATGCAAATTACTCATATATGCGGGTAATGACTTAAGCATATCCGGATTGTTCAGCGGTACAATTGAGCCACTGCTTATGACACCTGCGTTTCCATAAGATGTTTCACTTGCGGGCGGCTTAGCGTCCACCAATGTGACATCCCAGCCCCTAAGCTGCAAATGCAATGCCGTCGACACCCCTATCGAACCAGCCCCCAATACACAAACCCGTTTGTTCATACTACCCCTACTACCTAGTCCTGCTGTAATTTTTCGGCAACCCAAATGACATGCTGTTCTGTTCCATTTGAATTTGCCGGCACATTTCGCTGCTCAACCATGAAACCTGCCCTAACCAGTTTACCCTTGAGGGTGTCACTAACCGTCGGCGACCAAATCGCCAATACACCCATTGGCTCCAATGCTTCGAAACAGGCACTTAATCCAGAGAAAGTATAAAGCCAATCATTTTCTTTAAATAATAAGTCTTCCGGACCATTATCAGTATCCAGCAATATTGCATCAAAGCGCTGTTGTTTAGCCCGTAAAATACGCGCTATATCCAACTCATTAACTGCAACACGGCCATCTTTTAGCGGAAAACCTAATTGCTTACCTAATTCTCCCTCATACCATTCCGGCATTTCAGGTAACCATTCTGAAACAACTACCTCTGCCTGAAGGTTTATTTGTTTGAGCAATTCCACCAAGGTGTAACCCAAACCTAAACCACTCATTAGTATTTTTGGCTGATGACGCTTTGCAATTATTTTCGCAGGGATTTGTGCCAACGCTTGGCGTGAAAGTTCACTGGAAGCAGTAACCCATCCGTCTTTCTGTCCTGGGTCGGTTGTCAGTAAGAATTTATCTCCCTGACTAAATAGATACAGTGTCCCCTGATCGCGGGGTAATCCCGCAGAACCCAGTAGCGTTGCTTCATCCATGATTGCAATTCCAAAAAAATGGCTCTAAGCATACAGGATGAATGCACCTAAATAAAAACGAAAATGCCGGAATACCCTAAGGTAAACCGGCACAATTATTATTGTTATTATTCTGACTAGCGTTTTTTTCTTTTGTTTTTAGAAGACGCTTTTTTATAAACTTAAACTAACAGTCGCAAATCATTAGCCTGCTAAACCAGTCAGCTTTTCTTTCAATGGCTCAATAACACCACCAAGTACCGCACCAACACCAGGAATAGCCATAACTTTATCAAGCATTGGCATGATTTTTTCTAAAGCGCCAGCAAGGATTGGTTTTGCAGCATCTGGCAATTTGTCCGCCATAGAAGCAACGCCATCGATCTTACCGCTAAAGTCCGTTAGTGCAGGAACCGCAGCTTTGGCTGACTCCACATCAGTGATGCCTTCCAGACTTTCAGTTGCTGAACCAAACATGCTTGTAATGTTAGCAGTCATATCACCGCCAGCCATGCCTGAAACTTTATCCATCGCTGATGAAGCGGCACCGGTTACACCTGAAGTGTCTGGCGCTGAACCACCAAACTGCTTCCAACCAAAGAATGCTAGTACGGCTAAGACCAAAGGAATCAGCAGCTTCTTAATCCAGGACATGCCTGTTGAAGCAGTTTCGCCTGCTGCGTTACCAATTGAGCCTGCTGCACCACCAACGGCACCTGCTGCTGAACCAGCAATATTTGATGCGCCATCTGCTACGTTTCCAGCAACATCACCGACTTTACCCGCTGCACCTGAAACTGCACCCGATACACCGTCTACTGCACCGCCAGCCATATCGCCGACTTTACCTGCAGCGCCTGAAACCGCGCCTGATACACCATCAACCGCACCACCAGCCATATCACCGACCTTACCTGCTGCGCCTGAAACTGCACCAGATACACCGTCTACTGCACCGCCAGCCATATCGCCAACTTTACCTGCAGCGCCTGAAACCGCTCCTGATACACCATCAACCGCACCGCCAGCCATATCACCGACTTTACCTGCTGCACCTGAAACTGCGCCCGATACACCATCTACCGCGCCGCCAGCCATATCGCCAACTTTACCTGCAGCGCCTGAAACCGCTCCCGATACACCATCAACCGCACCGCCAGCCATATCGCCAACTTTGCCCGCAGCACCTGAAACTGCGCCAGATACGCCATCTACTGCACCGCCAGCCATATCGCCAACTTTGCCTGCTGCGCCTGAAACTGCACCAGTTACACCATCTGTTACGCCGCCAATAGCACCTGTTACACCATCAACTGCGCCACCGGCCATATCGCCAACTTTGTCCGCTGCACCCGAAAGCGCACCGCTTGCTGAACCAGCAAGTCCGGCAACACCAGCCGCTGCTGCACCTGCAACACCAGCACCGCTACCAAATAAGTTACCAACATTGCTCATGAAACCACTAGAACCCAGCTGATCAGCTAGACCACTCGGCATAGCGCCAGCGATATTATCTTTTTGGCTAGCTAGCATCGTCGCCAAACCATTGGCATCGTTGTTACCACCGCCTGACATGAAACGCTTAATAGTACTCATGACCATTGGCGCTAGCATGCTTAGAATCGTGCTGGTACCGCCTGAGCTCATACCACTTGATCCTGAAACAGCATTAACCAGACCTGATGCACCTGACCCTCCGAACAAGGAGCCCAGGGCACTTCCACCGCTTTCGATCAGCGAACTTTTGTTCCCGCTGCCGATCATTCCAGATAGGTTATCAAGAATACTGTCATCCTGTTTACTAACTGCATCAAAAAGTGCGCCAGCACCTTCGCTACTGGAAGCCTTATCCATAAAGCCACCTAACAAGGCCGGAATCGCACCCTCAACAACAGACTGAGTTTTGTCTGAACTTTCACCAACAGCATTACTGATCTGTCCAAGGACTTGACCACTAACTTGATCTTTAATTAAATCTACAAGATTGAATGACATTAGATTACTCCAATTTTTTATGAAACATGATCAAAGACTTAGATCACCTCTGGAATCCACTAGCTATGTCGTGACGTCAACAGAACTGGTTCATTAACAATTTCTGCTCTATGAATAAAGATCATTTCATTTTTGTTGAAAAGATGACTCACCGCTCCTTTATATAGGGAACGCCACTAGCTTTTGGTGCAATAGCTTTTCCAATGAATCCAGCCAATAAGATCACTGTTAATAAGTATGGCAGTGCTTCAATAAACTGAACCGGAATTTCTCCCACTCCCGGTAACGCAACACCCTGTAAGCGCACTGCCAATGCATCCAGGAAGCCGAACAACAAGCAGGCAAACAGCACCGACATCGGTCGCCATTTACCAAAAATCAACGCGGCTAAAGCAATGAAACCTTGTCCCGCAGTCATATCTCGAACAAAGAAACCATTTTGGGCTGTTGAGATATAGGCCCCTGCAATACCGCATAAAATACCGCAACAAATAACAGCAAGGTAACGCATTTTGGTGACTGAAATACCTGCAGTATCCACAGCGTTAGGATTCTCGCCCACCGCCCGCAAGCGTAAACCAAACCGCGTTTTATAAACTATCCAAGAGGTAACAGGCACCATCAAAAAGGCAAAATACACTAAAATATTATGGCCACTAATGAGCTCTTGATAAATTTTTCCTAGATATGGAACCCCAGACAAAGCCTCGGCACCTGGAAGATCCAGTGACAAGAAACGAGCATCATTTGGTAATTGCGGTGTTTGCCCTCCCTGCTTAAACCAATAAACACCTAATAGAATTGTCAAACCTGCAGCCAGCATATTTATAGCTACCCCGCTGACCACTTGGTTGCCACGATGCGTAATACAAGCGAAGCCATGCAGCAGTGCCAACAAAGTGGAGACGAAGATAGCGACGAATAACCCAACCCAAGCTGAACCTGTCACTGAAGCTACCGCGGCCGCAGCAAAAGCAGCTGCTAGCATTTTCCCTTCAAGACTGATGTCCACCACGCCCGAGCGCTCAGAGAACAAACCGGCTAAGGCAGCTAAAATCAGCGGCGTAGAAACCCTAAAGGTCGCATCAAGCGCTAGTATCGATGTATCGAACCATGCATCCATTACGCATACTCCTGAGCTGCTGTGTTACCACTCACACTTAAATATAGTCGCATTAACCAAGGTTTGTATAAAAATTCTAATGCGCCGCTAAATAAAATCACCAAACCTTGCATAACGACCACGATATCGCGGGTGATTCCTGACATTTCAAACGCCAGCTCTGCACCACCTTGATAAAGAATACCGAATAGCAACGAAGCAATAATGATACCTACGGGGTGGTTTCGTCCCATCAACGCCACGGCTATTCCGGCAAAGCCATAGCCCATGTGAAAGTCGAGTAACAGACGATGATTGACGCCCAGAATCTCATTGATGCCCACCATGCCGGCCAGACCACCTGAAATGAGCATACTGAGC
>CALAJG010000292.1 GCA_937923375.1 uncultured Leucothrix sp. | reverse complement strand
GCATGGTTCTCACACGGCAGCTCTTTCCCTGATGAGACTAAACAGCTGGTTGATGAAGCAGATGCTGTTATCAAAGGACCAATTGGTTTAGGTCACGAAGAGTCTAAACAGATTCCAATCGACGAGCAGCCAGAGCGTGGTGCTCTGCTGCCGATGCGTGCGCGTATGAATACTTACGCGAACTACCGTCCAGTATTCCTGCCACAGTCACTCGGTCACTTCTCGCCGTTAAAGCCTGAAATTATCGGTGATGGCATCGACATGATTATGGTGCGTGAGCTGGTGGGCGGCGTTTACTTCGGCAAGAAGGAAATGGGCGTTAATGCTGATGGCAAGCGTTACGTGACTGAAGCGCTAGAGTACGACGAAGATCAGATTAAGAATATCTTAGTTAAAGCCTTTGATCTGGCCCAGACCCGTAAAAAGGTACTGCATAATATTCACAAAAGTAACGTACTGAAATCAAGCGTTCTTTGGAATGAAGTACTGGAAGAAGTCAAAGTCGACTACCCAGACGTTGAAGTCATTCACATGCTAGTTGATGCTGCCGCGACGCACCTTTGCCTGAACCCAACACAGTTTGACGTGATGGTCATGGAGAATATGTTTGGTGATATTTTAAGTGACCAAGGTGGCGGTATTTTGGGTTCACTCGGCCTGATGCCTTCAGCTTGTATTGGACCGACCTCAGCATATTACGAGCCTTCTCATGGTTCTGCGCCAGACATCGCTGGCAAAGCAATGGCTAACCCGTACTCGATGATTGGTTCGTTTGCGATGATGCTGGAGTACAGCTTCGATATGGCGGATGAGTCAAAGAAAATCTGGGATGCGATGCAGGCGGTATTTGCAGCAGGTTTTTCTACTTCAGACTTATCTAAGCCTGGCTCTGGTGTGACCATGCTAAGCACCAGTGAGTTCGGTGACAAAGTCGTTGAACATCTTAAAAATAATGGCTAGATTGAGATAAGTTCAGATCGATATATAAGGATTGCTTCGGCAATCCTTTTTTTATGTATTCAACATACCATAGCCATAAATACCCACTCCGTCCGTTAACACTGCGTTCATCTGAATCTATCTGCACATCATCTACAGGATGATTCCATTATTAAATTCCAATGGAATAATTGCCCTATCGTTGAGATATAGTAATTAAATGCAGGAAGCAACTAATGAACTCAGACAAAAGACTGCCAGACGCTATTTTTATTGGGCCATTAAAAACAGCGACTAGTTATATTTACGATTATTATCTACATCATCCAAACGTAGCGACTAGTGAGCCAGTGAAGGAACTCTACTATTACGATGACCATTATGATCAGGGAGAAGATTGGTATCTAAGTCATTTTTCACCAAAACCAGATCATAAACTAATGATTGACGTCTCACCATCTTACCTGATCGACAGCGATGCAATGCGCAGAATCAAAAGCGATAACCCAAACGCAAAAATTATTATGACTTTGCGCGATCCGCTCGAGCGATTTAGTTCTCATGTTAAGCATCACATAAGGCATGGTTACCCTTACACAGGTTTCAATGATTTACTGGCTGAACATCCGCGTGTTATCCAAGGCAGTCAATACGAGACCTATGTTGACAAGTGGATTGAAGCGTTTGGTGAAAGCAACGTGTCTATATTGGATTATCGAGAGTTAACTGAGGATTCTGCGGCTTTCATGAAAAAAATCTGTGAAATCATCGATGTACCATTCAATGCTGATTATGATTTTGAGCACAAGGTCAATGCAGCTGGCACAGCACGTAGCCCCTTTTTAATGCGAGTCATGCATATTGTCATGCGGTTTCTGATCCGCAATGGCTTATCAAGCGTCATCGATTTAGTAAAACGTACTGGCGCGAAGAGTTTGGTTTTTAAAGAAGGTACCAAATTTACGATATCTGAAGATGATATGAAAAAAGCCACTGAGTTTTATGCTGGTAGCATCAAATGGTACAACGATAAGTTCAAGCTTATCGGATAGTTTGCCCCTTTATCCTATCTAAAAATAAATATCTGAAATCTAACTATAAAATAGCAACATCCATCGCCTCAGATAGGGATGTTGCTAAATAAATTCTGCAATAACACCACGATAGACCTAACTATATGTTACTCAAAAACAGCAGCATTTACATGTTTGCGAAAATCATCCCAGGCCTAATGGCATTCACGGCCCTGTCTGTCTACACACATTTGCTGACTCCCAGCCAATATGGTGTATACACACTGATTTTCACCGCAGCCATGTTCATGAATACCACCATTTTCAATTGGATTCCCGTTGGGATGGTGCGCTTTTGGCCCGGTGGTAACTATACTGAGAAAACCTTTATCTCTACGATGGGAGCGCTATACCGATGCCTATCGTTACCGATTATTATCTTAGCGGTACTAATATCATTTTTTATTGCGAATGAATCAATAGGCTACCTCATTGCCTGGCTAATCCTGCTATGCGGGTTTGTGTCACATCGATTTGGATTAATGCTGAAGACGGCTCAAATGCAGCCCAACAGCTACGCTATAATGCTCATTAGTTATTCGGTGCTAGCACTATCTCTCGGCTCCACACTGGCTTATCTAGGCTGGGGTGCGATGGGACTGCTCATCGGCGTGGCTACGGGTATGCTAATCCCCTCGCTGATACAAACGACGAGGATGTGGCTCAAATATGACCCTTCGGCTTATTCGCCGGAACTGACACAAAAGCTGGTGCTCTACGGTATGCCGTTAGCGGCATCATTTCTACTGGATGAAGTTGCCAATGTGTCTGATCGCTACATGCTTGCGTGGTTATCGGGTGAAGCGGAGGCCGGTAAATATGCTGTCGGTTATGATCTGGCGGGAAACTCGATTCTGATGATCATGAATGCCATCAACTTAGCGGCGTACCCTATGATCGTTAAGCTTTTGGACACGAAGGGTAAAGAAGCCGCACTTGATTATTTCAAAACCTACGCGACGTTGTTACTTGGCTTATCGATACCCGCAGTGGTTGGCCTGTCGTTGGTAGGTCCTAACATTGTAGATCTGGTAATTGGTGAACAATATAAAGAGTCCGTTACGCTACTGCTTCCCTGGGTATCCAGTGCGGTCTTCTTTATGGGAGCTGGTGCTTTTTATATGCACTTACCTTTCCAACTGGGTAATTACAACATGGGTATCTTTAAAATTGCCGGTGCTGTAGCAGTTTTGAACCTGCTTTTGAACTACCTGTTGATCCCGAGAATGGGTATGCAGGGTGCGGCAATCGCAACCTTATTATCGTTTATGGTAAGCGTCACGCTCGGCTTTATTTTTGGACGTCGTGTATTTCCGATCCCCTTTCCCTTAAAAGAAGTCGGCAAAATCCTTTTATCAACGCTGTTGATGGGAATTTGCTTGTACCTACTCAAAGAGAATCGAGGCTGGTTATGGTTGATGGTCCAGTTTCTTTCTGGGTCAACGATTTACTTAACCGCCGGATATTTGCTAAATATCGGCGGCGTTAAACAATTCGTCGATGATCGGGTAAGAGCCAGACTGTCTTAATTAGACGTAAACTTAGCGCTTAGCCGTGGGCTTAGCGCCCTTACCTCTGCCGCCTCGTCCCGCTTTGCCCTTATTAGGCCCTTTCGAATGACTTGGTTTAACGCGGATACGGTGATGCAAATCACTACCGCTGCCACCCGTTGACTTGGCTTTTGGCACAGATGGATCCCAGGAAGGCACCAAATGTTTTTTGCCGTTACCAATTAAGTCA
>CALAJG010000291.1 GCA_937923375.1 uncultured Leucothrix sp. | reverse complement strand
TCCCGCAACCATTGGAGGTATGCCGCGTAATGCAAATTTTGCCAGAGAACGATTCGCCTCAACCGTCTCTCTTTCACCTTGGAGCACATGAATTGTCATGGCCGTCTGGCTATCTTTAAATGTGGTAAATTCCTGAGCGCGGGTAATCGGTATCGTAGTGTTTCTGGCAATAATCTTCTCGACCAACCCGCCATAGGTTTCGAGCCCAAGCGAGAGAGGAATGACATCCAGAAGTAACAGATCACTGTCCGGTTTATTTCCAGCCAATAAGTCCGCTTGAATACCGGCGCCAATTGCCACTACCTTGTCAGGGTCGATATCCACTAGCGGAGGTTTATCAAAGAACTCACCTACCCGCTGTCTGACATAAGGAACACGCGTTGAACCACCGACCATGACAACATCAACAATGTCTTCTTTGGCTATATCGGCATCACGCACGGCGCGCCGACAAGTCATCAGGGTCTTCTTGACCAAGGGTTCAATCAGATCATTGAATGCTTCAACCGTTATTGAACCTTGCCAATCACCTAAGCTTACCTCAACTTCGGCAGCATCGCTCAAGGCTTCTTTAGCGCGCCTTCCTTCGATCATTGCTTCACGTAATAAGTAATCATCCTGTGACTCAGACTGACCGCTTTCATTTAGTAGCCATTGGGCTATTTCATGATCAAAATCATCTCCACCTAACGCAGAGTCACCGCCAGTTGACAGCACTTCAAACACGCCCTTGTTTAAGCGCAATAACGACACATCGAAGGTACCACCACCCAAATCGTAGATAGCAATAATCTTATTATCGACGTCAGTTCGCTGGTCTAACCCATAAGCTACGGCAGCCGCCGTCGGCTCATTTAGCAAACGGTAGACATTTAATCCGGCTAAGCGAGCAGCATCTTTAGTCGCCTGACGCTGCGCATCATCGAAATAAGCAGGTACGGTAATAACCACGCCAGTTAAGTCGCCACCCAGTGTTTTTTCGGCGCGCTCTTTGAGTGCTATGAGAATCTCTGACGAAACCTCGATAGCCGTTACGTCGCCACTTCGGGTTTGTATCTGTGGGACACTGCCATCGGTTTCAACGAATTTATAAGGGAGTTGGCCGCTTAGTGTTTTTATTTCACCCACTGCACGCCCTAGAAAACGCTTGGCTGAAGCAATGGTATTTTGCAAATCTGTGCCCAAGGCTTTTTCAGCTTCAGCACCAACCACCACTTCACCACTTTCCAGGTAACGAACCACTGATGGCAAAAGATGCTTGCCATGCTCATCAGCCAAAGTACCCGCTTCACCGCTTCGAACTGAGGCGACTAAAGAGTTTGTGGTTCCCAGATCGATACCCACTGCCAGACGGTGCTCGTGGGGAGCCGTCGACATACCCGGTTCTGATATTTGTAGCAGTGCCATTAATTTACCTTTGAATTTCTGACATTGATTTGAAGCGGAGCTTCAAACGTCATCTTCCAGCTTTTCTTCAAGCTGTTTTATTTCACCCATGAGTCGCTCAAAAAACTTTAGCTTAAGCACCACCTGCTTTGCCTCCTCCAGATCGCCTGCATCATAGGACACCACAAAGTCATCTTGCAAACGATGATAATCAGTTTTCACTTCAGAGGAAATCTTATCAATCGCATCAAACGGATTACTGGCTGCAGGCACTTGTTCGAGTTGCTCTCTACGCTCCATTTGTGACATCAAAAACATCATGTCACTGGTGGTATCTCTTTCATCATCAAAGCTGACGTCTTTAAGCGACAATAAATAGCGTGCACGCAAACGGGGGCTTTTGAGTGTTTCCTGAGCCGTATTGATAAAACTGGTCACTTGCTGAGCAACACGCCGGTCTTCACCAGAACCTGATGCAAAACGATCAGGATGATGGGCTGCCTGCAACTCACGAAAGGCTAATGCCAATTGACTCTCATCAAGTGAATATTGCTGGGACAAACCAAACAATTCAAAATAGCTTTGTTTAAAATCAATCGGCATAGTAATTTGTATTAATGAGCAAGCAGAATAAAAATAAGCCGATAGTTACCGGCTCATTTCTACGCAATCAATCAAGGGAGGTATGGATCATAAAAATCAAACCGTAAAGCTTTCGCCACAGCCACAGGCACCGGCTTCATTGGGGTTGGAAAATTTAAACCCTTCGTTCAAGCCTTCTTTGGTGTAATCCATTTGTGTTCCGTCCAGATAAACCAGACTTTTAGGATCCACAATCAACTTCACACCGTGATCATCGAACACAGTGTCGTGCTCGTCAATCTCATCAGCGAACTCCATGACATAAGCCATGCCCGAGCAACCGTGGGTTTTAACACCTAATCGCAAGCCCACTCCTTTTCCGCGTTTTTCAAGAAAAGTGCTTACTCTGTTTGCCGCTGTTTCTGTTAGTGAAATTGCCATATCATACCTTCCTAATCCATTATTTCAGTGGATTATTGCTTGCTTTGGTAGTCTTCAATTGCCGCACGAATGGCATCTTCCGCCAATACTGAGCAATGAATTTTTACCGGGGGCAGTTCTAATTCTTCGGCAATCGCCGTGTTCTTAATTTCTTTCGCTTCATTCAGAGTCTTGCCCTTGACCCATTCAGTCAACAGGCTTGATGAAGCAATAGCTGATCCACAGCCGTAAGTCTTAAACTTAGCATCTTCGATTACGCCATCAGTTCCAACTTTAATTTGTAGACGCATTACGTCTCCACAGGCCGGCGCACCAACCATTCCGGTACCGATTTCCGCATCTTTAGCATCAAACGAACCCACATTACGCGGATTATCGTAGTGATCCATTACCTTATCGCCATATGCCATTTTAATATCCTCAAAAATTTATTGGGTTGAATAGCCGATCCGCAGTTTAGTGCGCCGCCCAAACAACAGAATCTAAATCAATCCCATCTTTATACATATCCCATAATGGGGACAGGTCACGTAGTTTTTCAACTGCCGCACGCGTTTG
>CALAJG010000290.1 GCA_937923375.1 uncultured Leucothrix sp. | reverse complement strand
TGCTAAAGCTGCTGGAAGAAACTTCGGCTCAGGGCATCAAATTCGTTTTGTTGTTCCGTTAATGGCAAGAAACACTTTTAATGGTGGCCCACATAATGGTCAAATTATTCCGGTCGGTACGGTACTGCCAAACTTTGGAGGTTTCAAGTCTGATGAGTACGCGCCAAACTGGACTTATCGGAGTTATCAACCTGCCCCTGAAAACGGCAGTGTCGATGGTGACCGAGTCACTCTGGCTCGTATAAAGCTAGCGCTGGATTCCCACAGCATTACGCCTTATGCAGCGTCTGGCGCGACTGCATCAACGATTGCAGGGAATCCGATTATCTGGCACGTCGACGTAGCTTTGCAGTCAACACTACCGAACCCGGGTAACGCGCAAAACCTGCAGATTATTAACGTGTTACCACCAGATGCGACATACAATGGTACTTGTACTGCCAACACCACTGGTGGAACACCGGCGGGGATCGTGCAGTACAACACAGATAAAGATGGAAACCCTGCGCCCGGTTACACTCGTTTACTCTGGAATATGGGTAACTACCCTGCCAATACAACCATACCACCACGCATCATTTGCACAGACAGTAATCCACTGGCACCCGATGGAACGATTGTTACCAATTACGCTGAGGCACGCGCTGAAAATGTTATATCATCGCTGGCTGCACGTTCAGACTCTCACAATATTAAATTAGAGCAGGTGGGCGAAATTCAGGTTAACAAAACCGTCGATTCACCTCTTGATGATATGAATGATGGGCAAACGTATACCTTATCTTGGGCTAACTTTTCAGCTGCCTTAGAAATTGCCGCACCGGTGATGATTGATGTCTTCCCATATAATGGGGATAACAATAACCCTCAGTCTAATTTTGCGGGCGTAATGGAATTATCCGGAGCACCCGTGGTGACCTGGATGGATGGGAGCACGCCGGGGCCTTCCGATCCTAATCCCGATATTGGCACGACCTATTACACGGCTGATGCAGCTTCTGGAATTATCGAGGATCCTGACAATAACACCTCTAACTGGTGTCTTCAGTCAGAGTTTGGCAACCCAACCTGTCCAACTCAGTTCGATGATGTGACGGCCATAAAATTTGTAGCCAACTATGACCTCGCTAAAGATGGAAATCCGCGTCAGGGGATGAAGATGACGCTGACATTGTTGGCTGGTACTACCGCTGGTGGCAATGCGCCCACAAATAATCCTGCGGATATTTACACCAATAGTTTTGCGATGGACTCAGTAACGCTTCCTCCTTCTCAATTCCTCAAATCAGGCGGAGCAACCGTACAAGTAGCCTCCTATTCTGTCGGTGATTTTGTCTTCGCTGATATTGATGAAGATGGGAAATACGATCCATTAATCGATTACACTGCGCCTGACGGGGTGGTAGTAAACCTGCATCAAGCTGATGGCACTCTAGTTGCTACTACAACCACAGGGCTTGAAGAGCCAGGACGCTTCGTGTTTAACCTACTCGGTTCTGGAGACTATTACGTAGAAATACCGGCTAGCGAATTTCAGGATAATGCGCTACTGGAGCATTGGGGACCGTCTATTTTAACGGATGCCACAGACTTGGATCAGAACGAGACGGATGATCAGCATGCATTTACGGCTGGTACGCCTGATATTGATGGCATTCGAACCGCTATTATTACAGTCTCTGCAAACCCAGCTCCTCCCGGCGGCGTGCCGACTGGTAATGAGCCTGTTGGTGATAATGTTGCATTCATCACTGACTCTACAGCAGATGATTTCTCAAACCTGACACTAGACATGGGTCTGATTCCTGATATGTATGAAGTCTCGGGCAGAGTCTGGAATGATGTAAATAATAATGGTATCCGTGAAAATACCGAACTGGGAATTCCCGGAGTGACTGTCGTTCTGTCCGGTTCGCCTTACCCGGGTGTACCCATCCGCTGTCGGAGTGTAGATACTGACGCGAATGGTTTTTTTAAATTTACCCGGGTTCTCACTGGTAACTATCAATTAATCGAAGCAGATGCAGCAGCACCTTATGGTGGCGCTGCCTGCCCACCTGCTGACAGTGATCCTGCAACCTATGTTTCAACCACGCCTAATGTACGCGACATAACCGTACATGAAGCCAACATTCAACGACAAGACTTTGGCGACTACAACGGTATCGTTATTCACGGAACAGTGTTTAACGACAATGGCATTTCGGGGGGTACTTCTGCGAACGGGCTGCAAGAGGCTAATGAGACTGGAATCAGTGGGGTAAAAGTGGTTGCATCGAATGGAGCGGGCACAGTATATGATTCAGCGCGTACCGCAACCGATGGTAGCTACACCTTGTATGTGCCAGGTACCGCAACAACAGTTGTCGTACAAGAAACCAATGCCACAGGATATATAACCACGGGCGGACAAGCGGGCAATACAGGCGGTAGCTACAATGCAGCTACGGATTCGGTTACCTTCACAGCAACGTCTGCGACAACTTATAACAATGTTGATTTTGGTGATGTCAGAAAAATTATTTTTGAGCCTGACCATCAAAGCGAAGTGTTGCCTGGCAATGTAGTTTACTACGCCCATCAGTTTACTACTCAAGCGGC
>CALAJG010000289.1 GCA_937923375.1 uncultured Leucothrix sp. | reverse complement strand
CAGGTTCAGCAGCAACGTGTACAGGTTCGCGCAGTCGCCACAGGTAACTCGCACACTCATCCACGTAACCAGTTTAGCAACGCTATCACGCACAACCATGCTAGCAACGATGTGAATCACCGACATAACTATGGTCAAAATCGTGTGGCTCAACAGACTCAACAAGTTGCAGTGCGTCCAGCAGGAAGCAACCAGGTGACACATATTCATCCACAATCACCTTATAACGCAAGGACTACACATACGCATCCTGGCGGAGCGGGTATCCATATCCATGACTTCTTATTACCACCAGCTCAACGCTCAGGCGCAACACAGCAAATGGTTCAGAATCGTGATGTGAATGCTCATACTCACCCAAAGAATCAGTTTACTAACTCAGTTACACATACTCATGCAAATGGCGTCAATAATCACAGCCATTCCTATGGGGCACGATAAGACTTAACTGGCGATGAAGCGTTTATCGCCAATTCAGGTTAGTTGGTCGATACTTGCGCGGACAGATGCCTAGGACATTGATACTCTAGACAAAGCATCGAATACCCCTGTAAGTTCGACCTGATATGAGCCCTGTAACATGGAAATGTTGCGGGGCTTTGTTTTTACATTGATAAGGACTGTTAATAATGAAACATATCAGCATGCTAAATAAAATCGCACTGATGATTACACTCTCCCTGATCTGGATGCCGATGGCTCAGGCGGCAGTTTTTGAGATTCAACGGGTCGCTAGTACCGACAGCCTCAATCTTCGTGCTAAACCGGGGGCCAGAAATGCGATTGTGGGTCGTGTACCCCATAACGGTCGATGGATACGTACGGACGGTCGCCGCGTTGCGGTTGGCAGAACCAATTGGATAAGAATCAATTGGCGTGGAAATGTTGGCTGGGTTAATGAATATTATATTCGTCAGATGGTACTGGATAATGCGCCTCAGCAACCAGCTCGAGCACAACCTCAAGTAGCAGTCAGGCCAAATACTGCCCCAGTACCGAGACCTAATGTCGCTCCACAGCCAGCACCAAGACCTCCTGTGCTGACTGCTGCTCAGTTACACAAAAAAGGCGCGTGGGTATTAGAGTGTGGCAATAGAAGTCCGTTTTGGCGCGTACTCGTTCATCCCGGCAAGGCTTTAGAAGTAAACTTGCGCGGCAGAAATGCTGGAATCATTCCAATGACCTATCAAAAACAAGATAAGAATAAGTGGAACACTGCCATGAAAACTGTGGTGAAAGGCTCAAACGGTCGATTCTTTACCGATATGACTATTCATTACACTAAACAATGTCGCCATACCTTAACGAACCAAAACGTTCGCTACCGCGTCAAAGCCCAGTTAAACGGCGAGACCATGCAAGGCTGTTGTAGAGCAGTTCAGATACGCTAAGTTATTTTGGATCTGGCACTGATTTGTAAAATGAGCTGCCAGATCCAGCGTTTTCAATCGTTTCGCTTTTGCTGACAGCTGCACCAAACGGCTTTTTCTCTTTGCGCTGCTTTAAGGCTGACTTCTGCTTAGCCTTACGCTTTTTTCCCAGCACTTTCTTAGGTTTTTTACGCGACGGCGCCGAAGGGGCTATTGCATCAGGTTCAAAACCCGGGATGGTTTCTCGCTCATAGCGCTCTTGATTATGCTTCTCTATCGCTTCAAAATGCGCTAACTCATGATGAGCCACCAGCGTAATAGCCTGCCCTGTTTTCCTGGCACGTCCGGTTCGCCCAATCCGATGTTGATAATCATTCGCCTGGCGCGGTAATTCATAATTAATCACACAGTCGAGCTGACCGATATCCAAGCCCCGGGCTGCGATATCCGTCGCCACTAACACTCTGAGCTTGCCTGCTTTGAAGGAGGCCAACGTTGCCGTTCGCAGGTCCGTTGGGATATTCCCATGCAATGCTGAGACTTCCACATCAAGAGACTTTAACGCAAGCACCAACTGATCACAGCTTTTCTTGGTGGTGCCAAAAATAAGGACTTGCTGCCAATCATTTTCCCTTAGCAAGTAATTGACCACTGCAACCTTGTCACGCAGATTGACCGTCACAATATGCTGGTCAATCAGAATTGTTGAAGCCAGCGGAATATCAATAACCTCAGGATTATTAAGTACCTTACGCACTAAATCGCGTATCGAGTTAGGAAAGGTTGCTGTAAAAAACAGATTTTGACGCTTGTTCGGCAGGTGGCGCAAAATGGTTTCAACTTCATCCTGAAAGTCAGCGCTTATCAAACGATCAACTTCATCCAGCACCAGAGTGCGAAGTTTATTGAACACTACTGCTTTCGCTTCGATTAGATCAAGTAAACGGGCCGGTGTTGCGACTAAAACCTCAACACCACGTTCTAACACAACGCGCTGCTGTTTTATTTCCACACCGCCATACACGCTAACGCAGCGCGCTACTGGGCGCATTCTTGAACCCAGCTCCGCAACCACTTCGGCCACCTGCAATGCCAATTCTCGTGTAGGAACCAGAATCAAAGCACGAATGTGATGTCCTTTAGCCGCTTCAATGCCTTCTTCTAAACGCTGCTCAAGTAGCGACTGCAGCAGGGGCAATACATAGGCCGCCGTTTTCCCACTCCCTGTTTCAGC
>CALAJG010000288.1 GCA_937923375.1 uncultured Leucothrix sp. | reverse complement strand
GCGTTCGATAGCCACGTGAGACTCCAGTGTATATATTTAAAAAATTGGGACGCCGTGTGGGCTTTCAGCCCCTCGGCAAGTGGGGCGGTATTGTACTGTCCGCGATAGGTAGCGTAAACACTATAATGTTGTAATTCATGGGAATTTCAGCTAAATCCAGAGGATTAAGGTAGTTTTAGCCCGAACTCGCGCAGCATTTCACTCAATCGAATTAATGGCAGACCAATTAACGCGGTCGGATCATCCCCTTCAAGCTTCTTAAATAAGGTGATGCCAAGACCTTCTGCTTTAAAGCTGCCGGCACAGTTATAAGGCTGTTCAATTTTCAGGTAGCGATCAATCTCCTCTAGCGTCAACGCTCTGAAATATACATTAAAAGGAATAACATCAAGTGTGTACTTGCCGGACTTTGCATCCAGTAAACACAGTCCTGTTAAGAAACTGACTTTGTTGCCGGCGCTCGCTTGGAGTTGTTGGATGGCCGTGGTGTGATCGCCAGGTTTTCCTATAACCGTGTCACCGATTACGCTACATTGATCAGACGCTATTATTAATGAGTCGGTTTGACGTGCTGCCACCGTCTCTGCTTTGGCTAGAGACAGTCTTAGAACATAATCTTTTGGTGATTCTCCACTTAAACGGCTTTCATCAATCTCCGGCGAGTCTATGCTGAAAGCAATTTGAAGCCTTCCTAGTAGCGATTTGCGAAAAACAGAGCTGGAGGCGAGGACAATTGGACTATCTGAATTCAGTGTTTCCATGGGCTAGGGTAGTTTGTTGTTAGGTATTTGAAAATATAACAATAAAGCTTTACGCCATGGTGAGAAATTTCTATAATCTCGCGGCTATGTTAACTAGGTTACCAGTTGAAGTTAATCCTTACCGACTTGTTGAGCAAGGACGGGTCTTTGATGGCGTGTCCGATATCGCCAGTCTAAACAGGATTGAAGACCTTCTGGCAGATAAAGACGGCACGCTTTCTGTGAATTTAACATTCTACAGAAATGAGTCGGCTCTACCTGCGTTGAAAGGTCAAATCGAGGGTGATCTGAGTCTCATTTGTCAGCGCTGTCTGGATAAGATGTCTTTACCAATATCAACTACCGTTGGTTTGGTGTTTGTCTCAAGCGATGAGAAAGCGCAAAGTTTACAGGATGGTTATGAAACCTATCTGGTAGAAGATAGTCGGATTTTGCTTAACGACCTCATAGAAGATGAAGTCTTATTAAGCATCCCACAGTTGGTGGTGCATGAAAAATGTGAGCCCTACCGGCCACTGATAGAAGCAACGCCGGAAACAATTTCGCAAACAGTGCACGAGGAAAAAGAAAATCCTTTTGCAGTGTTGCAAAACCTTAAGAACCCAGACAAGTAGTCACAAAGTTACATCGACGTTTGTCTATTTGGAGCTAGAACCATGGCAGTACAAAAAAGTAAAAAATCTCGTTCAAGACGCGGCATGCGTCGTTCTCACGATTCATTAACCGCCAAGACAGTCTCTGTTGATCCGGTTTCGGGTGAAACTCATCTTCGTCACCACATGACTCCGGATGGATTCTATCGTGGTCGTCAGGTTATTGCTGCTAAGGCAGAGCCTGAAGAGTTAGACGAGTCTGAAGACGAGTAACTAGCAAGGTTCTACCCAAAGTTCAAAATCGCGGGCCTGTCCCGCGATTTTGCGTGTAAGCAAAGTCAAAAAACTGGAATCAAGCATGAGCTCGCACTATCGTATTTCTCTGGATGCCATGGGCGGGGACCACGGCCTTTCAGTGACTGTCCCGGCGGCTTTATCAGCTGTGGAACAATATCCCGATATTTCCCTCATCTTAGTTGGCGACCAAGATCAACTAAACCAAGCCTTGCAATCACATAGCGCTAATTCTCCTCGCATTTCAGTACACCATGCCTCTCAAAGGGTCGATATGGACGAGCCTCCTGCGCTAGCCTTGCGTGGGAAAAAAGATTCATCAATGCGGGTGGCAATTAATTTAGTTAAAGAGGGCACTGCTGACGCTGTGGTTAGTGCTGGTAATACTGGGGCACTAATGGCAACGGCTAGGTTCGTTTTGAGAACGTTGCCAGGCATTGATCGACCCGCAATTTGTAGTCCAATACCTTCTCATAATGGGCATAGTCATGTGCTTGATTTGGGTGCTAACATCGACTCTACTGCTGAACATTTATATCAGTTTGCAGTCATGGGATCTGAACTAGCACGCGCCATCGACAAAGTTGAAGAGCCCGCAGTCGGCCTACTTAACATCGGTCAGGAAGATATTAAGGGTAATGAGCAGGTAAAAGCGGCGAATCGATTGCTCAAGGAAGGCCATCTGAATTATATTGGCTATGTAGAAGGGGACGATATATTTGGTGATCGGGTAGATGTTGTTGTTTGTGATGGCTTTGTTGGCAATGTTGCGCTGAAAACAACGGAAGGCTTAGCCAAAATGTTGGCAACCAAATTAAAACAACAGTTTACCAGTACGTGGTCTGCTAAGCTGATGGCATTAGTAGCGATGCCCGTGCTTAAATCGATCCAGAAACAGTTTGACCCTAGGCGCTACAATGGTGCTAGCTTGTTAGGCTTGCAGGGTATTGTCATAAAGAGTCACGGCGGCGCGGATAGTTTGTCTTTTAGCAATGCAATTAGTATTGCACGAAAGGAAATTATTGCGGAGGTGCCGCAAAAAATCCGTCACCGTCTACAAGCATTGGTTGATGAGGTATCCAACGATGAAACATTGTTAGATGTAGATTCTCCGGATCGACAGAAAGCAAAAGCACAGTAAGACAATAATAAGGCATTAGTATGTATTCACGCATAACCGGAACCGGCAGCTTTCTACCGCCGAAGATCATGACTAACTATGATCTGGAAAAAATGGTTGATACGTCACATGATTGGATTGTGGAGCGTAGCGGCATTCATCAGCGGCATATCGCAGAAGATGAAACGGTTTCAGAAATGGGGGAGAAGGCCTGTCGCTTAGCGTTGGAAATGGCCGGAAAAACAGCCAATGATATTGATCTTATCGTATTTGCTACCACGACAGG
>CALAJG010000287.1 GCA_937923375.1 uncultured Leucothrix sp. | reverse complement strand
CATGATGCCATTGGCAGTATTGCCAATTACTTAAGAAAGCACGGCTGGAAGCCAGGTGAGATCGCCGCTATCCCTGCGGTCAGGACTGGCGGCACTGCTTACGCTAATTTGAAAAATGGTTTTAAGTATAAATATTCACTTTCTAAATTAGCGCGCAGCGGTCTTAAGCCGTCTTACCCAGGTGTTTCTGGGATGGTCAATATGGTTAAGTTGAGAACGAATCGTGGTAATGAGTACTGGGTCGGCGGCCCTAACTTCTACGTGATAACACGTTATAACCACAGTAGTCACTATGCAATGGCTGTTCATCAATTGGCTCAGGAGATTCGCAAACGGGTTAAACCGGGTAGCAGCAATAGCATGCCGCGAGTGATTGAAGCTTCAAACGATCAGGACTTACTAATGCAGGCGGCAAGTTCATTATTGTAGAGTGATCGCTAAAAAGTTAGTTAGGAATACAAGAAACCTCAGGCCTTTGCTTGAGGTTTTTTGTTTAAAGGATTACATTCTTGCCAAACTTTACTTGCGATGGACGGACACTTGATTTCTTTAGCTAATATTACGATGCAGTTTGGGGCTAAACCCCTTTTTGAAAATATATCGACTAAGTTTGGTGATGGAAATCGCTACGGTTTGATCGGTGCTAACGGCAGTGGTAAATCTACGCTGATGAAAATCTTGGGTGGGGATTTAGAGCCGACTGCAGGTAACGTCGCCAAGGATCCAAATGAGCGCCTTGGTAAGCTACGTCAGGATCAGTTTGCCTACGAAGAGTTTACCGTCATTGACACCGTAATAATGGGGCACGAAGAGCTTTGGGAAATCAAGGCAGAGCGAGACAGAATTTACTCCTTGCCGGAAATGTCGGAAGAGGAAGGAATCAAAGTCGCAGACCTTGAAATTGCTTTTGGCGAAATGGATGGTTATACAGCTGAATCACGCGCTGGTGAATTGCTATTAGGCTTGGATATCCCCGTAGAGCAGCATTACGGCTTGATGAGCGCGGTAGCACCGGGCTGGAAATTGCGAGTCCTTTTGGCGCAAGCACTGTTTTCAGATCCGGATATTTTGTTACTGGACGAGCCTACCAATAACCTGGATATCAACACCATCCGTTGGTTAGAGAAAATCCTCAACGAACGCAAAAGTACCATGATCATCATCTCTCATGATCGTCACTTCCTAAACAGTGTGTGCAGTCATATGGCCGATTTGGACTATGGTGAGCTGCGTACCTTCCCAGGCAATTACGATGAGTATATGACCGCAGCCACACAGGCTCGCGAGTTAATGATGAATGAGAATGCCAAAAAGAAAGCTAAAATAGCGGAGCTACAAGCCTTTGTGAGTCGCTTTTCAGCGAATGCATCTAAGGCGCGTCAAGCCACCTCACGGGCTAAGCAGCTGGATAAAATACAGCTTGAACATGTGAAATTGTCTAGCCGTGTTAATCCCTATATTCGCTTTGAGCAAGGGAAAAAGCTGTATCGATTAGCGCTTGAAGTCAATGATTTGAAAAAAGGCTTTGATGATGAGACTCTATTCGAAAAGATTAATTTAATGGTTGAAGTTGGTGAGCGGATAGCAATCATTGGCCCTAACGGAATCGGTAAAACAACTTTGCTTCGCTGTCTACAAGGTGGGCTGGAAGCTGATAGTGGAACTGTGAAGTGGTCTGAGAACGCTAATATTGGCTATTGCGCTCAGGATCACATGCATGACTTTGAAGGTGGCGAAAAGCTGTTTGACTGGATGAATCAATGGCGTGGCGAAGAAGATGATGAACAAGAAGTCCGCAGCGTTCTTGGTCGTCTGCTGTTCTCAAAGGCAGAGAGTGAAAAGTCAGTCAAGGTGATTTCTGGGGGTGAACAAGGTCGAATGATCTTTGGTCGTTTAATGCTGCAAAAGCCAAATATTTTGCTAATGGATGAGCCGACCAATCACTTGGATATGGAGTCTATTGAATCTCTAAACCTGGCGCTTGATCACTACGAAGGAACGTTAATTTTTGTTAGTCATGACCGTGAATTTGTATCGTCACTAGCGACTAGAATTATCGAATTGACTCCAAGTGGTGTGAATTTCTTCTCAGGAACTTATGATGAGTATCTGGCTAGTCAGGCATTGTAGGAATCTTGAATTTAGAGTAATGGGGTTTAAACGTTCTGTCTAAACCCCTTATTACTGAACGTAATACTTATCTGCTTTTCTTCAGTACCACCGTCGCGTGATCGTGCGAGCGCAAGGTCAAAAAACCCTTGCGAAACGAGAAGCTAGCCTTCTTTTTCTTTTGACTGCCAAGTACGCTGTAGTTGAAAATTACATTTTTACCACTCACTGACCACTTACCGGTGAAGGTAAGCATTTTATAGCGATAAACATATCGCATACTTTTCTTTAGGTGGATTTGTATAGAAGAACTAGAAACACCTTTCCAATTCCCATAAAGCTTAGTTTTGTTACTAGCAGCCGTAGATGATGTGGCCATCACTAAGGCAATAGCCAATAGCCACTTACTGATTAAATTCATGAAGCCCCCGCATTCATTTTTTACTTTTTTTCGCTATTTAGATAGCGTGCTCGTTTTTTTAGTTTTTTATATCAATTAATGTGCTCCAAGCGTTCCGTTATAGATTAGGACAAGCAACAGAGTTCCAAACAAAATACGATAGATGCCGAACGAGACGAAGGTGAAATGCTCAAGAAAACGAATGAATAGTTTCATAGCAAAGTAAGCGACAATAAAAGCAGTCAAAAAACCTATGCTTAATGCGATTAAATTGGCATCGCTAAACTCTTTATAGTTCTTCAGAAAATCATAACCGCTTGCAGCAACCATCACTGGCATCGCGAGGAGAAATGAAAATTCAGCACTCGCTTTTCGGCTCATACCTACCAGCATAGCCCCAATTATCGTAGAGCCCGCTCTACTAGTGCCAGGGACTAAGGCAAATACTTGTGCAATTCCTATTAACATGGCCTGCTTAAAGCTTACATCCTCTACAAACCGAGTTTCAGCAATCCTGTCTTTTTGAATATATTCAACAATCAAAAACACGATTCCGCCAACAATAAACATAATGGCGACAACTTTTACGTCGAATAGCGCTTTGATCTGCTCACTAAAAAAGAAGCCAATCGCTCCAATTGGAATAAAAGCCAGAGCGACCTTGACCCATAGGTCAAAGTATCGAAAGGTAAATTTTTCACGGTAGTTAGCAACAACTGCCAATATTGCGGCCAGTTGAATGATCACTTCAAAAGCAGCATTTTCTTTAGTTTGATCCAGTCCCATCCACTCGCTGGCAACAATTAAATGCCCTGTTGATGAAATTGGTAGAAACTCGGTAAGGCCTTCTATAGCGCCAAGGATAATGGCGTGAAAAATGTCCATAAATTGTTCGCATGTTCAGAATAAATTCTGTTTGTTATTAAAATTGCTGCCGTAGAATAACGCTTATAAGAAGACATTAAAAGACTGCTTTTGATCAATATCAAAAAATAAATAATCGATTATTAACCACGGGGGATTTAAAGCGAAAAACAATTAACGTCGTATGAATAAATTAAATGTTTGGGCATATTTAATTTTCAACAACGTCATTAATACTCTTACCAGCCACCAAGGATTCACTTGTTGCTTGTAATTTATCGATGGCGCGCTTAACTGCAATGCTGAGTTCTTGGGTGCAGGTCTCGATATAACTCGCGTGTTTATCTGAGCTAATATTGTCCTCAACCGCAAATTTTTCGCACTCCTCAAGGATATATTGGACCTCTATCGGGCCAAGTGTGTGATCGGGGGGAGAGGCTTCCTTGTTATCTTGCGAACTGCCTTCAGTGGCGTCATTAGCGTGCAATACTCCGGAGAGGCAAAATAGACAACAGCATCCCAGAGCAAAGCGGGATATTGGTTTCATGATACATTCCTTGTTTCAATTATTTTTTTTATCGTAGTAAAAGATATTCAACGTATAATGCCTGTTTTAAACACAGTCAGAAAGAATAAAGTGAGACTATCATCTGAGCAATTCCGTCAATGGAAGCATAAATCTATCACCTTTCTGGGAATGTCAGGCGTCGGCAAGACTTATATTTCGAATATTTTGCGCAATAGTGAATGGTTTCATTATTCAGGCGATTATCGCATAGGAACGCGCTACATGAGCGAGCCGATTCTCGATAATATAAAGCAGAAAGCGATGCAGGTTCCATTTTTACAAGATCTGTTACGAAGTGATTCAATTTATTTTAGCAATAACATTACTGTTGACCATTTAAAGCCATTATCCACTTTTTTAGGGAAACTGGGTGATCCTGCATTAGGTGGTTTGACGCTCAACGACTTTAAAAGACGTTTACAGTTACATCATGATGCTGAAGTAGCTGCAATGATGGATGTGCCCGAATTTATAAGAAAGTCTCGGGATTTATATGGTTTTAATCATTTCATTAATGACGCAGGCGGCAGTGTTTGTGAGTTAGATAATGATCTGGTGCTGGACACACTTAGCGAACATACCCTGATGATTTACATCCAAGCCTCAAAAGCTGATGAAGCTATGTTGCTGCAGCGGGCAGTAGATTTCCCCAAACCACTTTATTACCGTGAAGCCTTTTTGGATGAGCAGCTCGCCGACTACATGTCGGAGCGAGAGGTTGAATATGTCGCCTTAATCGAACCAGATGATTTTGTTCGCTGGGTATTTCCAAAATTATTTAACAGCAGAATTCCACGCTATGAATCCATTGCTAAGCGCTTTGCCTATACCATTCAAACCTCAGAGTTATACCAAATTAAACGCGAGTCAGATTTTTTGACATTAATTGAAACGGCGATCGATCGAAACCCTTAGAAGAGCCCCCATGCCATTAGTAGCCCATAATAATTTACCTGCCTTTCAGGACTTACATAATGAAGGGCAGATTGTCCTTAGTCATGAACGTGCCAAACAACAGGATATTCGTGCCTTACATGTAGGCTTGCTCAATATGATGCCTGACGCGGCCTTAGTGCCCACTGAGCGGCAGTTCTTTCGTTTGATTGGTGCAAGTAACCCGATAGCACAATTTTATGTCTATCCCTTTGCTCTGCCTGAGCAGGCACGAGGCGAAAAAGCTCGTAAGCACATAAACGACCACTACGAAACTTTCGAGCAAATTCAGCAGCAGGGGCTGGATGCTTTGATCATCACCGGCGCAAACGTCACGCACGCTAACCTGTCAGATGAAGCCTTCTGGGAACCATTAATTAGGGTTGCAGAATGGGCTCATGAAAATGTCACTTCAACACTTTGCTCTTGCCTGGCAACGCATGCAATTATCGAGGCAAGGCACCAGCAGAAGCGACAAAGTCTTGGGGAGCGAAAACACTGGGGTGTGTTTCAGCACTGGGTGAAAGATAAAACACACCCTCTGGTTTCTGATATCAATACTTTATTTGATGTTCCACATTCCCGCTATAACAAGTTGAGTCGACAGCAATTCACGGATGCAGGATTAAAGATATTGGCGGAAGGCGAAAAAGCAGGGGTTCATTTAGCGGTTAGTGGTGACGGTTTTCGAACCGTTTATTTTCAAGGCCACCCTGAATATGACACTGTTAGCTTACTCAAGGAATACAAACGCGAGGTAATGCGGTTTTATATCTCTGAACGCAGCGACTATCCACCATTCCCAGAAAACATTCTTGATGTTACTTGTAAGGCTGTGTTTGATGAATATCAGGAAAGGGTAAAAGTGAGCATTAGCAAACAGCAAGCAATGCCAGACTTTCCGGAGCAGATAATCTTGCCAAGATTGCAAAACACCTGGCACGACTCTGGCTTAGCGGTGATTGGTAATTGGATGGGGCTGGTCTATCAGATTACTAATTCTGACCGCAAACGTCCATTCATGGACGGAGTCGATCCCCAAAACCCATTAGGTCTCTGATACCTAAACTTTCTTATGATTGCCAATAAGGTGGACTATTCAGCTGGTATAAAGCTATATGTCTGATAATTGGACATAAGAGAGTGGCTTAGTAAAAAAAATATACTTTTTACTGAATCAATTCTGACTTCAATGCTACAACACATTACTCGCTTGTCTATGGCTGGTCATATAACGACTAATTAGCTGGCTTAGACAAACGAACACAGATTTAACTTGTAATCAAAGAGAAATTTCAATGATCGTAAAAACTAAAATAGCAGCAGCTTTGTCTGTTGCAGTGTTAACTGTGGGGACGACTGCGACAGCTGAAGTAACGTTGTTCGATTTCACCGAAGCTAGCAGTGCTTACAAGAATGCTACCTTGGACGGGACGTTTGGCGCCACTGGCGGAAACCAAGGTCAAACAGGATATGATGCAACACTAAACTTAGATTATAACCGTGTGATCAGCACACCAAATCGTGATCTTAAAGTTGAGTTCGATGCGGGTGGTTCAGTTAACCGCGGCACAACAAATGGTGCGTCATCATCAAGCACTTATAATGCTACGGGTAGAGCCGAAGTTAACAATTATTTCCGTCCTAACTCTAAAGGACTGTTCTGGTATGGTTCTGGCGATTTTGGCCTTTTAAAAGGCGCTGAAAGCGTCTACTCAAAAATTGGTGTTGGTCTGGGTTACGGCAGAGTAGTTAATTTGACACCGATGGCTAAATCGATTCGCTTGATAGAGGCTTTGCGTAAACAAGGCTCAATGAAGGCAGATCCAGGCAAAAGCACTTACGTTCAAGTTGCCAAGTTGATTGCTTTACAAGAAGAATACAAGAGCAAATACCGTACAAGTAGTAACTATGCTCAGCAGTGGATTGCCGATATTGAAAAAGTATTAGTTGCTAGCGGTCAGGTTAATGGTGCACTAGGTGCTGCGGGTGCTATCAAAGCTCATGACGTACTGATAAACGAGAATTTCTTTGAGCGTCGCCACGGTTGGAAGGTTAATAGTGGTATTGGTCTGGTACTAACCAATTACGATGGAACTGATGGTGGAGATCCTACATTGGATCTGATTGAAGCTGAATATCATCGTCCACTGAGCAATAGAACACAGTTCTCAAATACGTCAGGTCTGTCACTTGACTTTGGCGATGACGACACGGGCTACAACCTGACCAACACGATGGCACTGACCTATGAGTTAACTGATCAAATTGATTGGGAAAATAAATGGATACTGGGTTACAACAAGTCAGGCAGTAACGATTCAAGCAACGACTTTACGAGCAACATTCTTAGGTCTCAACTTATTTATGAGCTTAATAACAAACTGGACCTTAAGTTGACTGCGACAGCAACCGACATGGATGATGAGGACGATACCAATAACAATGAAGAAATTGATACTGATCTGAATCTCTCGGTAAGTTACAGCTTAGATTGATTCGTACCATCAGGTAAATAAAGCGGAGTGATGAGCAATCATCCTCCGCTTTTTATTTTTATGTTGCTGGAAAGTTTCTAATTATTAACCCCAGTAAGGAAAGCCTATGGTAAATTATCAACTAATCGGGCATTAATAATAAACAGTGTATGAAAAGAAAACTAGCTGAATTAGGCTGGCGAGAGTACGTTGATCTTCCTGACTTTGGCATCAAGGGTGTTAAAGCAAAGGTTGATACTGGCGCAAAAACTTCCTGCATCCACGCTTTTTCAGTAGAGACCTTTGAAAAAGATAATCAGGTATGGGTTCGCTTTGGCGTTCATCCTGACCAAGGGAATACGGTAACCGAAGTTTGGTGTGAATCGTTAGTAGTTGATTATCGTGAAGTGACCGATTCTGGCGGACACAACGAAATGCGCTATGTCATCGCGTCAACTTTAATAATCGGCAATATCGAATTTGAAACCGAGCTAACTCTGGCCAATCGAGACAACATGCGTTATCGAATGCTCCTAGGGCGCAGGGCCATGAAAGGACGTTTTACCGTCAATCCTGGAGTGTCTTACCGTCAGATCAAATGATTGGGCTAGTCATCGGTAATCCCCACTCAGTACTTTCAGTGTGCAGGGTTCCAAAACTTTCCATCGGTTCATCACTGGCTTCAAATCGCGCGATGTGAAACACGGCATCCCCCTCATTAGCCAGTGGTAGGTTGGTTCTGCCGATTAATATTCCTGGATATTCCGCTGTTATTACCTGTTCCTGAATGCCAAAAGGATCTGAGATTGTTCCTAGAGACTGTCCCGCCGATATAGAGGAACCTAAACCAACTGTGGCGCGCAAGATGCCACTGCGCTCCGCTCGAATCCAATGTGATGAATTGGCAGTCACGCTCTTTGAAGTGCTTTTCTTGCGACTTGGTCGTAGCATGCCCAATTCACGCATCACGTTCAGTACACCACGCGCACCAATTCGAATCGATGATTCTTCAAAACGCAACGCCTCGCCGGCTTCATACAGCAAGATGGGAATGCCATGCTCATCGGCAAAGTGGCGTAGCGAGCCGTCTCTCAGGTTAGTATTGAGCATTACTGGTGCGTCAAATGCTTGTGCTAATTGAGCCGTTTCTGAGTTGTTTAATTGGGCGCGAATTTGCGGCAGATTATCACGGTGAATGGCTGCAGTATGTAAATCAATACCACAGTCTGACTTGAGGACAATCTCATTAACGAATAAGTTGGCTAAACGACTCGCAACGGATCCATGACTATTTCCGGGAAAACAGCGGTTAAGATCACGTCGGTCTGGTGTATAGCGAGACTGTGCTAAGAAGCCCTGAACGTTAACGATAGGGACGGCGATGAGTGTGCCACGAATGTTATCTAACCCTTTATAGTCCAGCACTCGGCGGACGATTTCAACGCCGTTAATTTCATCTCCGTGAATGGCTGCACTCAGGAACAGTGTTGGCCCTGGCTTCTTTCCGCGAACGACCTGCACCGGCATTTTTAATGAGGTGTGGGTGTATAGGTCGGTAACTGGCAGTTCAATCGTGCGGCGCTCACCGGGTGAAATAGTATATTCACCTAGTTTCAGCAGATCGTGTTCAATCACTCTCATTGATTTTTATGTCTCTTTTTTAGCCCTGTAAGGAGTTAGTCAGGCTTTAAACCAATTGGTTTATCAAAGTTGACAATAACCTTGCAGTAAAAGTAACACTAATAGAGGGTAAGAGGGAGAGTTAATTGCTGAGAAGCCAATAGACATAGAAAAGGGGTGCCTAAGCACCCCGAGTTTCTTTTCGATATTGTTTCCGGATAACGGTTTATTTTAATTTTTACCAACCAGTCTTTTATTGTTGTTAGGTTTTTTCTTCTTGTTCGTTTAGGTTGCTTGGTTACGCCTTGAAACAGTGCTCACTATACCGTTGGTCGAGTGAACACTATCTGAACAAATGCCGATTAATTGAACTATTAACCCTTACCTCTCCAAGGTATAGTGCGATGAATAATAAATCGCATAATCAAGTCAAATAACAGACCTAACAGACCCAATAAGAGAATAGTCATCCAGATAATTTCGTAGTCAGATTGCTTACGTGCAACGTTTTCAACAAAACCAATACCAGTAGTACCCGCAAGCATTTCCGCTGCTACCAAGGTTCCCCAACACACACCAATCGCGATACGAATACCGGTCAGAATCTCTGGTAGTGAGTTTGGCAAGATAACCTTGCGGATGATTTGGAACTTACTTGCTCCCAATGAGTGTGCCGCATGGATTTTCGATAGCTGAGTTCCAGTTGCACCGGTTCGTGCCGAAATAACCATAATGGCAAAGGCTACCATGAATAGCAGGAAGATTTTTCCATCGTCCTGAATACCAAAGATGGTCAGAATTAACGGTGCCCAGGCTAGCGGTGGAATAGGGCGGTACAGTTCGATTAACGGATCAAAAAAGCCTTTAGCAAACCGCGACAGACCCATATACAAACCTAAGGGTACCCCAAGAATTATTCCGAAGAATAAACCTGCTAATACACGCATCATGGAGTCCCAAATGTGCCCAATAGGAACGGGTATCATCATAGACTCGTAGTTACCGGTAGCGAAGTTGTACACTTTGTTTTTGAAGTTAGTCAGTACGTTACCCGCATCGTCGTGACGAGGATACTCACCGGGAACCAGGTTAGCAATCCAGTCAGGTATTAATATTTCAAAAACCTCGCCAACAGGCTTCATTTTATACCAGAGTAATGGAATGCCTTTATAGCCTTCGTCTGGGTGTGCCATTTTGACAAAAGTCTGCAAAGTGTCGGAAGGTTTCGGTAACCAGCGACCAGAACCCTGCTCAGAACAGGCTCTGTTGCCTGCGAGGATATCCCCACCCGGTAGGGCAAAAATATCAATGTAGCGCAGCATCCCTTGCTCACTCTTTTTAACATCATCAAGGTTGATTAATGCGTCTTCGACTTTCTGCGTCATCGCACTAGGGAAAATCTTTCCGTCATCGATACGGCGATAAATTTTTTCCACCTGCTTCAGCAATTCTTTGCGTTGTGCTGTGATCTCTTCACCATCGCTTTCGTCAATCTTAAAGCCTTTGTAACGGGCCTGTAGTGCTTCAAGCTTGGCAGTGATGTTCTCACCGTTATTACGAATCTTCGAGAAGTCCTTGGAGATGCCATCCATGACTTCGGCGGCTTTGGAGAACTTATACCCTAAATCTGTCATTGGCATGGGAGGAATTTCAGTACTGGTTTCCCCCCAAGCTGGTTGCGCTAAGGCTTTTTCACGATCTGGGTCAGGCGTGCTGGGGTAGTTGTCGTCCGCAATGTTTTTTGCAAGGTCATTAATACGAGTGGCAATTTCATCTAATCTGCCAGCCGTGCCAGGATCCATCAATTTAGGATCAGCCTGAGCGGCTAGGGTTGCACGCATTTCTGAGATAACTGACTGAAGTTCAGCTCGATCAGTTTCGTTAAAGTTAGTGTTAGCGAGCTTGGACTCTAATGCATCCATCTGGCCATAATCCCGTTCGAGCAACAGCGTGCTTCTTAGAAGCCTATCTTCTAGCGGGAAAGCTGAACGGATTGGGTTTGCAGTACGGTTTAGCTTAGCAACTTGACACAATTCATTGGCAGACTTTGGGAAGAAAGCACGTCCAGCATCCCACGAAAAGTAAAGCCAGATAATTAAAATACTCGAGACCCCGGCGACAATCCAATGCCATCCCCCCAGTGCGCGAGTCGGATTACCAAAGACGGCATCCGTGACTTCGGTTCGGACCAATCGCCGACCGTAGATAATTGACCCGATTAACAGGCAAATTAAAATAATAAACAGCGTTCCAACAATCATTTTGATGTATCCCGAATTTTCGTGTGTTAAGCGGCGTTAGTCTTGCCCATGATCTCTTCTTCCATATTCCAGATCATGGTTAAAATTTCCTCACGCGTTTCTGAGAACTGCGCGCTGTTTTTAATCTCTCTTGGGTCAGTCGTCAATCCTTGCTCGGCAAAAGGAAGTTGGTATTCCTTGTGTAGACGGCCCGGGCGCGGTGCCATCACGAACAGACGCTCACCTAACAGTAGTGCTTCCTCAACAGAGTGCGTGATAATCATGATTGTCTTACCGGTCTCTTTCCATATTTTGAGAACGAGTGTTTGCATCTTTTCCCTGGTTAATGCATCCAATGCACCTAAGGGTTCATCCATCAGAATTAGGTCAGGATCGTTAATCAGGCAACGAGCCAAAGCAACGCGTTGTTGCATACCGCCGGACAGTTGGTAAGTCGGTGTGTTGCCGAAACCCTGAAGGCCTACAATGTCTAGCCACTCCTCAACTTTTTGAGCCGTTTCTTTTTTATCAGAGCCTTTCATACGCAAGCCGAAATTAACGTTTTCAGCGACGGTTAGCCACTCAAACAAAGCGCCTTGCTGAAACACCATGCCCCGGTTCAATCCCGGACCTGATATCTCTTCGCCACCCAAGTAGAATGCGCCACCTGTTGGGCGATTAAACCCCGCAATGATATTAAGCAGTGTTGTTTTTCCACAGCCAGAAGGGCCGAGAACAGACAGTAACTCGCCTTGTTTTAATGTGAAACTGATGTCCTTCAAGGCATGAACCGTTCCACCCCCCTTTGTGTTGAAAACCATATTGACTTTGTCGGCAACTAGGTCGCTCATGAAGTGTTCCCCTAATTAATCTTGCAAAACTTATGCTTCTGTAAAGCTATAAAAATGGCAGATGATCGCTGGTTAGCAAACATCTGCCATACTTTTCTTGAATCGGTAGTGTTAAGTTAAGAGAGAGCCAGTCAATCCGCATGCTGACTACCTCTAGACACTACTGAAGCGCGAATGATTACTTAAGGAAAGAAGTATCAATCGTTACGCTGTAGTCTTTCAGTGCAGGCTTCTCTTTAGTTGCGAACGCATTACCAACGATGCCGATAGCAACATCAGCTAAACCGCCTTTGTTGAAGTACTTCTCAAGTTGCTCTGCATTGCTTGGGAAGTGGAAGTCAGCCATTTGCTTCTTAGCAGCTTCAGGCGTCATACCAGCATCTTTAGCGATTACGCCAAGCTTGCCTTGGTCTTTAGCAAACGCCATGTTTGCTTCTTCTGTAACCTTAAGGAAGCCACGTACCAGATCAGGGTTTTCCTGAGCAAATTTCTCAGTCACAGAAACAACGTCGAAGCTGATGATACCAGCGGCTTCTTTGTCTTCTGCACTCATTAGTTTCTTACCCACTTCATACATTTTGGCCATTGAGTTTCCACCGAAACCACACGCCATAACAACATTTCCGTCAGCTAGAGATACTGCTGCATCAGCAGGTGCCTGGTCGATTACTTTGATTTTGCTAACGTCTACTTTAAGTGCGCGCATCATCATACGGAAGCTGTAGTCAGCCATGGTAGCTAAAGGAACAGCTACTGACTTGCCTTCAAGCTCAGAGGCGTTAGATTTGTCGATGCCAGCGCCATTTCTAACAACACAGTCGTTAGCTGGATATTGAACCGCGATCGAAACCATTTTGATGGGCGCGCCCGCGTTTACTGCGTTGATGAAAGGTGCAAGACCTTGACTGTAAGAGATGTCGATGTCGCCCGCTAGCATAGCTTCTGTCATCTGTGTACCAGCGTCGAAGTTAGTCCAGCCAACTGGAACCCCAAGTGCATCGTCATATGCCGCTTCAACTTTAGCGATCTGGTTAGGTGTTGCCCACTCTAAGAAAAAAGCCACGTTTACTTGGTCAGCAGCAGCCATAACTGGAGATGTCATAGCACTTGCAACTAACGCTGTTGCAGCTAACGTAGTCAGTTTATTTATTACTTTCATATTAATTCCATTGTCAGTACGGTTGAAAAAGATGATTTCACGAGAGTAATTGTTAAGCCCTTACTCCCTGATTTAATATAATTTTTTTGGCAGACTTAAGCAAATATTTAGCATTCTTAAAATATCAAATAAGATTTAATGTTAAAGTTGATTAATAATAAGTCGTTAATCTTTCAATATCGGGCCATGAAAGACTCTGTTTACTAGTTTTGAGCAAAATTATCTAAGGGTGATGGGAAGAATTAGTGTCTTCAGATGTGCGAGAATCATGAAAATTCTCATCCGGATTTAGAAATACCCCCCTTTCCTCAACTATATTGATGTTCTTGATTGGTAAAAGTTCATCAATACATAAGTGGTGCTCACAGTACAGCGTCCAAAAGTTTTACTAACATAATGCTAATACCAAAATTAAATTAGACCCAGTTTAAGCGAATGTTTGGGCCAGCAGCATAGCCAGTTTGATGACACCAATCTAGCAGTATTAAAAGCCCAAATTATGTTCATTATTTGGAAGTGCAATTATT
>CALAJG010000286.1 GCA_937923375.1 uncultured Leucothrix sp. | reverse complement strand
TCGCCAACTTACTGTAGTCGATACACACGGCGATCTTGCGCATTTCACCGGTTCACAAATTCTGGGTACCAATAAAGTCGTTGAAGGTGCCAGCTGTGTGGCAGCAGGGAATTTATTATCCACCGACGAAGTACCGCGGGCTATGGCAGAGCAGTTTGAAGCAGGGGCTCATTTTCATTTGGCAGAGCGGTTATTGCTCGCCTTGAAGGCAGGGGTGGATGCTGGTGGCGAAGAAGGCCCAACACACTCATCAGGGCTGAAAGTGGCTCATGTGAATAGCTGGCCACTGGTTGATTTGCGGATTGATTGGAGTGATGGTGATCCGGTGAGTGAGCTGATTGATTTGTGGAAGGCTTATGAGCCGGAAATGGATGCTTATACCACAAGGGCGGTTAATCCGAGTGAAGCGCCAAGCTATGGTGTGCCTGGGGATCTCTAAAGCTAATTGGAGCAAATAGATGGGCTCAGTCTTAGATCAGTTTCTCGATCAGCTAAAAAATGTCCAACCACCTATATCGACGAGCCCATCTCTTCCTTCACTAAGCTACAGCGCTGCCGAGATCCTGGCCCTTGAAAAACAAGCCATCTTCAAAAAATCCTGGATAGGCATTGGTCGCTCTGAGCAATGGACAAAAGTCGGTGATTACAGCAGCCGAAACATTGTAGACATCCCAGTCATCATCACCCGTGATGAAAGCAATCAGCTCAAAGCCTACGTGAACAGCTGCCGTCATCGTGGCGCGCGCCTACTAGAAACTGGCGAGGGTCGTTGTAAAACCTTCCGCTGTCCATTCCACCGCTGGACTTATCAACTCAACGGTACTTTGCTGCAAACGCCAGAGTTCGCCAAAGACAGCCCGCTTAATAAAGCCGACTATGGCTTACTCGAACTACCCATTGCTGAACGAGACGGTTTTGTTTTCATTGGGCTGTCAGATGATATACCTCCGCTGACAGAATGGCTGGGGGATTTTTCAGAACTACACACTCCTTGGGCATTCTCCAAAATGCGTAGTTACAAGCGCCATCTGTTTGAAGTGAATTGCAATTGGAAAGCCTTTCTTGATGTATTTAATGAGTATTACCATCTTCCTTTTGTCCACCCGGACTCATTAGATAGCATGTATCTCCCACCTGAGCCTGCCGATGCCGTAACTGGGGAATACGCCTCGCAGTTTGGCGTGACCGATGGCAACCCTTCGCTGCTAGAAGATACGCAACAATTTGCCTTACCACCAATTCCTGAGATTCACGGCAATGCAGCCACTGGTACCCGTTACAGCTGGATATTTCCAAATATGACTTTTGCCGCGAATAAAGATGCAGTGTGGATGTATGAGGCATTGCCAATCGATACGCAGCGCTCACAGATTGCGCTAACCTTATTGCTACCGGAAGCCTCATTTGCATTAGAGGACTTTGAGGATCGGGCGCAATACTATTTCAAACGATTGATTGCTGCGGTTGAGGAAGACATTCCTGCCTTGGAAAACCAACAAGCTGGTTTAAACTCGCCAATTTCTCAGCAAGGCCGTTATCATGAACTACTTGAGCCAAATGTGGCAGGGTTTGCTTTTTGGTACTCAAAAATGCTGCTTGAATCAAGCTAACAATTACCGCTAGTACATCAAACTCTATCACCCAACTGGCGGCGGCTGTATATTTAGCCTATTATGCTTTTCGAGTAAGACGCCATGGCCCCCCTAAAAAAATTAATATTACTTCTGATCAGCTCTCTGTTATTAGTTGCTTGTGATAGCTCAAAAACCACCACTGAAGACGGCGGCGGCTCAAACGGTGGGACAGCTGGCAGTGGGACCTCGGCACTTAAAACGGCTGCATCTGATGCAGAACTTGAGTCGCAAATAAAAACGTCGTTGTTAAGCAACTACGGAACTATTAATGACCTTTACTCAGTTTATACACTTGATACAGCGACCAGTGAAACGTTAGCAACCCCGGCATCTGACGACTCATCTGCAACATCTAACACCAACACTCAAGAATCAGGAGTTGACGAAGCGGATCGTTTAAAAACAGATGGTAACTACCTTTATGTTAGCTCTATTGACCAGCCCACTATCAAGGTTTTCAAAGCAGAGGAAGGCTCTGTTCCATTGATTGAAACACATGCTCTAGTCACTCTCAACAACGCGCCGCTTTCTGGTTTTTACCTTCGCGATACTCAAGATCAATTACTGGCAATTGCAGGTGATGGAGCAGACATTTACCCAATGGCAGACATGTGGTTCGCTCCCTATTATTGGCAAAACCGTCAAACCGAACTGTTTGATTTGGACATTAGTAACCCCGAGAGCCCTTCTCAACAATCTAAACTAACTATCGACGGACAATTAATCAGCAGTCGGAGAATCGGCTCTTATTTATACCTTGCCACTCGTTTCACACCGACTCCAGAAGGTATCAAGGAGTATCCGCAATCGCAGACCGATGTAGCGTTGAATCGAGCGCTGATAAACAATGCCAACCTTAGCGATTTGCTTCCCACTTACAGCATTAATGATGGCGCAAAACTTAATTTGTTTGAAAGTGGTGACTGTTTTGTTACTGACTACGATAACCCTAATCATCAGCAAAGCAGTATTATCACTGTCGTTGCAATTAACCTCGACTCTGTCATTCCCGAACCTAAGGCCAAGTGCTTTATGGGAGATGCCGAAACGCTATATGTGTCGCATAATGCTCTTTATCTCGCAACCACTGGTTATCAATACAACACGACCAATGGCGTATCGGTCTACAGTGGTACACCGACTACTGAAATTCATAAATTCGCTCTAGAAGGTATTGACGCTGCCTATAAAGGTTCAGCAAGTGTCGACGGGCATTTAGGATGGCAACAGGATCTTAAACCGTTCCGCATGAGCGAACATAACGACGTGCTGCGTATCATTACCTATATAGGCTCAGAGTCAGACAGTAACAACTCGCCTGCTCGTCTTTATACATTGGCGGAAGCAGATAATTCATTGAAGGTTATCGGGCAGCTGCCCAATGATAATCGTCCCGCCCCTCTGGGAAAACCAGGTGAGCAAATTTATGCGACGCGTTACATCGGAGACAAGGGTTATCTGGTTACATTCCGCACGACAGACCCGCTGTATATTTTGGATCTGTCTGACCCTGCTGATCCCTATATTGCCAGTGAATTAGAAATCGATGGTTATTCAGATTATCTACACCCTGTTGGAGAAAACTACCTGCTGGGCATCGGTAAAGATGCCGTAGCAGATACCATCTCGACCAATATAAATGGTGATGGCCGAGGCGCTTGGTACCAAGGCGTGAAACTATCGCTAATTGATATCAGTAACCCTAGCGCACCGTTTGAAAAGGACAAAATTATCATTGGTGGACGAGGAACCGAAACAGCGGTCTCTCAAAGCCATCATGCCTTAACCACTTTACAATTTGGCAACACCCTGAAGATGGCACTGCCAATCAGTCTACACGACACTGATCCAACTTCGAGTTATTACAATCAAGATGATCCACGTTATTCTTATAATTGGACTCGTGACGAGCTCTACCGACTTAATATAGATACTGCCACAGGCGCTATTTCTGTGCTACCGAGCATTATCGCTGAGACTAACGATACGGGTGTAAATTACTACACACGCTGGGAGTCGGATCGCTC
>CALAJG010000285.1 GCA_937923375.1 uncultured Leucothrix sp. | reverse complement strand
TGAGGGAGTGATGAAGTCTCTGATCGCTGACTTTCAAAAGCAACAGCCCGCTATCGCAGTCGAGTATATCGACCTAAATTCAGTGCCGCTTTTCGAGCGCTTTTTGAAGGACTATGAGAATAACGCCACCTCCGATCTCATCATTAGTTCCGCCATGGATCTGCAAATTAAGCTGGTCAACGACGGCTATGCCGAGACCCACTCAACAGAGTCATTGCTTTGGTTGCCGGAGTGGGCGCAGTGGCGACGGCAAGCGTTTGGCTTTACCGCTGAACCCGCGGTCATGGTGTATAACAAGAAGCTTCTGACTGGCAATGACATTCCACAAAATCGCTTTGAGTTAATCGAACTGCTGCGCGACCAGACACAACGTTTTAAGGGCCGCATAGGGACTTATGACATACAACGCAGTGGCCTCGGCTACTTGTTCGCCTCACAAGATGCACAGCAGGCCAGCACGTGGGGGCGGCTTACCGAAAACCTCAACTCAGTCAAAGTCAAACTGTACGACAGCACGAGTCAAATGCTCAACGCGGTACGCAGTGGAGAACTCTTATTGAGTTATAACGTGCTCGGCTCTTATGCCTATTCTGCTGTCAGTCAATCCGATGAGCTAGGAATGATTTTATCGGGTGACTATACGCTAGGTATGTCTCGCGTTGCCTTTGTTTCAAAGCGTGCTCGAAACGCTAAAGCAGGCCATTTATTTTTAGATTACTTGCTATCAGAGCGAGGGCAGCGATTGTTAGCGGTTGAAGCCAAGCTTTATCCGATACACCCTGACCTTGAAGGCGGAGCCACGCTCACGGGCTTAAAACAAGAGACTAGAAACCGTGGCCCGCTTAAACTAATTAAACTCGGTCCTGCGTTACTTACCTATCAGGACCGCATGAAAAAAGAAAACTTCTTAAGTGAGTGGCGCAAGGTTATACGTTGACAAGAAGCGGGGCCAAGCCGCCTTTCCATTGCAAGTCATCCTCCAATATTAACGGCTCATCATTCTCATCAGAGAATTCAGCTTGATCAAACTTGTGCCACTGTCCAGCCACAGCTAACTGCTACAGAATTAACTTAACAAAACGTTAACACGGATGTTTCGTTTTGTTTTAAAACTAATTAATAAGGGTCAGTTTCGTTTGATACTGACCCGCAAAATAAAGGCAGAGACTCGTGAAAAGATATTTATTACCAACCCTAGCGTTAAGTTTACTCCTGAACTTTTCAGTAGAAGCAGAAGAGACGGTCATCAAAACCTACATCGTTGCCGGGCAATCAAATGCCGAAGGCTTTGGGCTAGGTTTTGGAGACCTTTACTCGGGCACCTTATCACCCAATCAAAACTTAGCAGACCTAGGCCGCAACGATTTGGTTGCTAGTCAGGAATCAGCTTTTATCTATAAAGGTGGCAATGATTCCGGTCTCGGGGAATGGAAAAATATGGCCCCCGGGTATGGTATGTGGAATGGGGTTCGATTTGGACCAGAGCTGTCATTTAGCGCTAAGTTCAAGGCCAATACCGGTGCCGATGTTGCCATAATAAAATACTCACCGATGGGAACTTCACTTTTTAAAGACTGGAACCCGAACCTGCCAGAAACCAATCGCTATGATTATTTCATTAAGACGATTCAAAACGCCAAAGCAGCAGCGGCTGAGCGGGGTTGGTCACTTGATGTGAGTGGTGTGCTTTGGATGCAGGGCGAGTCTGATACCTTCGGGGTTGATGCACCAGAGTCTTACGAGCAGAACCTGGCTAACTTTATTGCGAGCGCTAGAAGTGACTTGAGCCTGCCTAACCTAGCCTTTCACATCGGCCAAATCGCTGACTCAACAGAATGGCCTGCTCGCCAGAAAATCTGGGATGCACAAGAATCCATCGCGATGACGGATAGCAATGCCTATTTGGTTAACGGTAAAGATCTTCCATTATTTAGTAACGACAGCTTGGGTTTAGACAAAACGCATTACACAACGGAAGGTACGATTACTTTAGGTGAGCGTTTCGCCAGCTCAGTAGCCAGTACAGAAATGATTGCCGCTTACCCTGAGTCTGCTGCGGATAATGTGACAACGGAAAAGAACACACCAGTCACTATCGATATTCTTGCCAATGATACGGGGCGTGACCTATCCATCACCGATGTGAATGACTACTCAGCTAAAGGTGGCAAAGTTGCGGTGGTGAATGGCAAAGCGATCTTCACACCAAAGACGGGCTTTATTGGTGAAGATTCTTTCTGGTATGCCTTCAGTGATTATCTGGGCCGTACTAATAGCGCCAAGGTCACTGTTGATGTTACTGATACCGCTCCAAGTGCATATCCACAAGGAAATCCTGATACAGCGGCAACGGTTACCGGAAAGCAAATCACCATCGATGTGTTAGCCAATGATACCGGCCTTGGTTTGACGGTAGACAGCACCCACGCATGGTCACTGCGCGGTGGTCGGGTCAACATCGTGAATAACGCGATTACTTACATTCCAGGTCAAAACTTTACGGGTGAAGATAAAATCTGGTACGTATTCAAAGATTCGCAAGGACGCACTAACAGTGGAGAAGTCACTATTACGGTTTCTACGAACGCTCCTTATCCGGTTGCTATGACAGAGGCTGTAATAGTCCCGAAAAACACATCTATCGTGTTTGATGCACTAGAGAACGACATTGGCGTTGGACTGTCAATAAATGAAGTCAATAGTTATTCAGTTAATGGTGGCCGTATTGCGGTTGTCGATGGAAAACTTCGCTACACACCAAAAACAAACTATGTTGGAAATGATAGCTTCTGGTACGCGATAAAGGACTATCTTGGTCGCACAAACGCGATCAAAGTAACCGTAGCTATTAGCAACTAAATGGACTGTGAGACCCTGGATATTTAGGGCAGCAGATGCAAAAGGATTTGACCAAGGCGATGCAGACATTCTGTGTCGCCTTTTTTATATTGGCAGCGGTTAAGCACGAAGTTTGTCCAGAAAAGTAATGACGGCGTCAGTGAATATATCGTTACGGTCTCCAGCCACCATATGCGCCGCATCCGTCACATTGGTATATTCTGCTTGTGGACAGGATTTCAAAAACTCTTGCGCACCCTCATCCGTCAACAAATCTGACAAGCCACCTCGTACAAGCAACGTTGGAACATTAATATTTTTGGCGCACTCTTTTAATGCATTCTGCACTTCTAAATAGTCATCGGTAGAGCGTTTTAAGAAAGCAGGATCCCAGTGCCAGTAGTATCGACCATCGTCACCAAGACGCACATTTTTTGAAAGGCCGTCAGACTTGTGTGACGCTTTTCGGTGGGACTGATAGGTTTTCACAATGGCTTTTATTTCATCCAAAGAGTCAAAACCATTGGCACCCATTGCCATAAACTGTAAAACCCTCGCTGCGCCAGACTTGGTAAACCCCGGCACGATATCAACCAACACCAAGGCTCCTGCTTCTGTCATTTCATAGCCAATCGCAGTCAATGCTGCCATTCCACCAAGTGATGCACCGACTAATGCTGGCTTTGACAGCTCCATAGCGTTTATGACACAGACCAAGTCTGCCGCAAGCTCAGCTTCGGTATATCCTATCTCGCTACCCACCCAATCAGAATCGCCATGTCCCCGTAAATCGACCGACACAGCGTAATAGTTAGCATCTGCAAGTTTTTGCCCCGTGCCTTTCCAGGCATGTCGCGTTTGTCCGCCACCATGCAGTAGGATGACCGCAGGGTTAGTTGTGTCACCCCAAGTATCGACTGCAATTTGATTATTATGCGCCCCTGATACAGTAAAGTGTGGATCGGGTGTGCCGGGTAATCGCATTCGATTCATAAAGATTCCAGGATTAGGTAAATCATAAGATAGGCCTGAGATAAGCAGCGAATACGCTAGCCTTTCTGCTAAGATCGACGCCTATTTGTATTATAAAAGCATCCACACTATGAATGAACTACCTCCTAAGGTCGAGACTGCCGTTAGCGCGTTTCAAAATCTTTCGCCTGATGAGATCTTAGACGCGGTAGAAAGTCAGGACTTACTCTGTGATGGTAGCTTACTGGCACTCAATAGCTATGAGAACCGAGTGTATCAGGTTGGGATTGAGAATCAGCAACCTATAATTGCCAAATTTTATCGGCCAAGCCGTTGGAATAATAAAGCCATACAAGAAGAACATGACTTCACACGTGATTTACAGAGCAATGAATTACCAGTGATTGCGCCTTTGTACAACGCCTCAAATGAAAGCATTCATCAGCACGGAGAGTTTCGTTTTTCACTGTATCCCAAAATTGCTGGAAGAACCCCTGAACTCGACAGCCCCGATCAGCTAGAAGTGATAGGCCGGTTTTTAGCACGTATTCACCTTCACGGGGAAGCAACAGATTTTGAGCAGCGTCCGGAAATTGACATTAAGACTTATGGCATTGAACCTTCCCAATTCCTTTTAAACGAAAACAAGCTGCCACAGGGTATCGATTCTGCCTACCGTAGCCTGATTGATGATTTATTGGCTAAGATTAAAGATCATTTTAACGCAGCCGGTAACGTGCAATCTCTGAGGATTCATGGCGACTGTCACCCCGGGAATATTCTTTACAGTGACGACATACCCCATATAGTTGATTTTGATGATGCCCGCATGGGACCAGCGATTCAGGACTTATGGATGTATCTATCGGGAGACAGACAATACCAAACCGCACGTCTGCTGGATATTCTGGATGGCTATACACAGTTTCGGGACTTTAATCCAAAGGAACTGCATTTGATTGAAGCGCTGCGTACGTTGCGGATGATTCATTATGCAGCTTGGTTGGCCAAGCGTGCTGAAGATCCCGCGTTTCAACTGGCATTTCCTTGGTTTTACACAGCGCGGTACTGGGATGATCATATACTGGCGCTGAAGGAGCAGTCTGCGCTGCTGGATGAAGAACCATTACGTTGGGATTGAGATTTTCTTGTGGTTGAATCCATTAAAGTGATGCTCACCGCTAGAGGCTTCGAGGGAGATCAAGGGATTCTTTAATATTAGCAATTCCAACTGCTTGTTAAAGCATCTGCAAGATCTTACAGTTATGGTAGCATCGGTATTGTGAACGCCTGAAAATTGTGGAGGTAATGTATGACAGCACAACATAGTGCGGCTGAAATGGTCGACCTGTACCGTTATCCCATTGTTGACCTGACTTCGGCTGAAGGTGCTGCATTCGCCCATAAATGCCGTGAGGAATATCAGCGAACCGGCCTGTGCATGCTCCCAGAATTCATTTTGCCTGCCCCTTTGGCGGCGCTTGCGAAAGAAGCCATCGACTGTAGCGACAAAGCTTACTTCTGCAAAAGCTCACATAACGCTTACCTGAATGACAGCGATCCGAATTTAGCGGCTGACGATGTTACGCAGCGACAGGAACAAACCTTTGTCGGCTCCGTGGCTTACGACCAGATTGACCCACAGAGCCAGCTCAGCGCTTTATATCAGTGGGATCCTTTAAAAGATTTTATTGGCTTTGTGTTGGGTAAAGAGACTTTCTACCGGTTTGCCGATCCCTTCGGTGCCTGCTCAATCAATGTGTTTGTTGATGGTGGTGAGCATGGCTGGCATTTTGATGAGTCAGAGTTCACCGTCACCTTGATGCTGCAACCGCCAGAAGTTGGTGGTGCCTTTGAATACGTGCCGCAAATACGCGGGCGGGATGACGAGAAACAGCTAGTGGCTGAAGTGTTGGATGGTAAGCGTGATGGCGTGGTTGAACTGCCCTTTACCGCCGGAACGTTGCTGATTTTCGGTGGTAATCAAACGATTCACCGAGTGACTCGTGTCGAGGGCAAGCGCCCAAGGCTGGTGCCGGTTTTATGCTTTAGCGAAACGCCGAATCAAGAGAATAGCGAAACCGTGCGTAAACTATTTTGGGGTCGCAGTGGCCCTGACGACATGATCGCAGACCATAATCAAGCAGGAGCTGCAGCATGAATAGTCAGGCGCTTAATGAAGCCTTAGCCAAAAGGATTTCATCTGAGCAAATTGCTGAGTTTCAGGAGAAAGGTGCTATCTGCATTCGAGGCCTGTTTGATCAAGAATGGTTGGACAAACTGGCCGTTGGTGTAGAGAAAAACTTTGCTGACCCAGGTCCATGGAACACCGTATATACACCAGAAGGTGAGCCCGGCGGTTTTTACGATGACTACTGCAATTGGCAGCGTATTAGTGAATATGAAGACTTCATTAAGCACTCACCCGCCGCTGAGTTAGCCGGCCAGCTGATGGTCTCGAAGACTGCGCGGATTTACCACGAGCATGTCTTAGTAAAAGAACCGGGAACTAAGGAGACCACGCCTTGGCATCATGATCTACCCTATTACGGCGTCGATGGTGATCAGCTTTGCTCGATCTGGCTGCCGCTGGATAAAGTACCGCAGAGTGTTTGCCCTGAGTTTGTTGCTGGGTCGCATAATAGTGGCACGCTGTATTACCCGCGTCTGTTTATCAATAACACCAATTATGCAGAAGGGATTGATGGATATGAGACGATTCCTGACATTAGTGCGCAGCGTGATGAGTTAGAGCTGCTGTCCTGGGATTTGGAGTTGGGCGATTGTATTGTGTTTCATATGCGGACCGTGCATGGGGCACCTGCTACAAGTGGATTGACGTCGCGGCGACGGGCGTTTTCTACGCGTTGGACGGGGGATGATGCTCGGTTTGCCAAGCGGGCTTGGAAAACATCGCCGCCTTATCCTGAGGTGGATTTGCAGGCGGGGGATGAAATGGAGCATGAATCTTTTCCGGTTTGTTGGTGGCTTAGCTAGGTTTTAAGTTTAGGTCGAATTAATCCCTTTCCATTTGATCTGCGATAAAAGATAAAACCCAATAACCAGATCCGCTGCACCACAAAACTCTGGCCACCAAGACGGAGCTTCCGCGTGGCTGTCTATCATGATGTGTGCAACGTCGTAAATTGCATGCCCAATAAATCCAATCCCTAAAACCATCAAACCAAAGGGCTTCGAGAGTCTATAAGCGAGGTAGGCCGCAAAAATAAATACAGAGCCAATTATAATTTCATCTAGCAGAACAGCATTGTCACCCGCATGGATTGAGAAGCCCCAATAATAGACTGGCAGCGTCGCCAGAAATGTTGGATAGGCGTATTTAGCTATATCGAAACTCAAGCGCTTAAATTGGCTTATGACAACGACCGCCGCGATGACACCACATGCAAGGGCTATCAAACTTATCAGCATATTCAAAGCTCAACTTTCAGAGTAAAAACATTTTATAAATGCTAAAGCACCCTTTAGGGTCAAGCGCGACCTAGTCTAGATAGCAACCATTAGCATGAGTAACGTTTTCTTCAACGCAGTACCTGCATGAACTACTCACTAAGCAACAGCCGTACACCCAATGCTCCTAAAAACACTGCCGCCACTCTGTCAAAAACGACCTTCGCCCTAAAGTAAGCGTTACGTACCGTTTTTGTCGTCATACAAAAGGCAAAAGCAGTATAAAAAAGCACTTCGATCAACAAATGATTGAGTACCACAATCGCTGTTTCAACCAAGGTCATCTGTGGTGGGAAGATCACAACTAACACCGCCGCAGCGAACAAAACCGACTTTGGGTTCAGTACATTGATCAGAAAGCCATCCCGAAACGCGCGCTTAGCAGGCTTAGCTCCTTTCGAAATTGGGTTACGCGCAGAAC
>CALAJG010000284.1 GCA_937923375.1 uncultured Leucothrix sp. | reverse complement strand
CTGTTGGTGGGTTTTGGCGCGGCATTAATTTCGACTGTGGTTGCTGTACTGTTGGGCATTACCTCTGCCTACGTAGGCGGTAGAACCGATGCTTTTCTGGTGTTCTTGATGAATGTGGTTCTGGTGTTGCCCGGACTGCCCCTCATGTTAGTGTTAGCGGCATTTCTGGGTGAGGTAGGGCCATTGTCCATTGCACTCATAATGGGTGGGCTCGGCTGGGCCGGTGGCGCTAGGGTCATGCGGGCGCAGGCCTTATCGATACGGGAAAAAGAGTTTGTAACGGCCGCTGAAGTCATCGGTGAATCGAAGTGGCGAATTATCACTGTAGAAATCCTTCCTAATATGGTTTCCTTGATTGTTGGTGCATTTGTAGGTGCGACAATTAGTGCCATTATGGGACAGGCAGCGCTGGAGTTTCTTGGTTTAGGTGACCCTAGTGTTATCTCATGGGGAACCATGTTGCAATGGGCGCAAAACAGTTCGGCGTTAGTGGTTGGTGCTTGGTGGGAAGCCTTTGTTCCGGGAATAGCCATTGCTATCTTTGCTACCGGTTTGACGCTCATCAATATGGGGATGGATCAGATCAGTAATCCACAGCTGAAAGGTAGCAAGAACCTGAAGCAGTGGAAAAAGATTAATGATCAGCTAGAGGCAGAGCGCAGAGAAGCACGAGTTGAACGCAAAGATAAACTGGTATTGGGTGCATAGTCATGGGTGAAGAGCCATTGTTAGATATACGCGGTTTAAGCGTTGAATATTTGGTTGGAGACACAAGACTCCGCGCCGTTGATAAGGTCAGTTTTAGCATTAACAAAGGTGAGACGGTCGGCCTAGCCGGTGAGTCGGGCTGTGGTAAAAGTACTTTAGCCTTTGCATTGGCAAAGCTCCACAAGCCACCCGCTCTGATTGTTGAAGGCGAGGTACTTTACGAAGGCAAAGATGTTCTATCATTTGACGATGAGGAGTTACGTCGCTTTCGCTGGAAAGAAACCAGCGTGGTATTTCAAAGTGCCATGAACTGCCTTAACCCGGTCATTTCTATCAAAGATCAGATGACTGATGTTATCCGCGCGCATCATCCTGAAATGAAAAGTGCTGAGGTGTTGGATCGGGCTAGAGAGCTGTTGCAAATTGTTGGCATTCATCCGGACCGTTTAAATCAATACCCACATCAGTTCAGTGGTGGAATGCGCCAACGTGCGGTTCTGGCGATTGCACTGGCACTAAAGCCACGACTAATTATCATGGATGAGCCGACAACGGCCTTGGATGTGGTGGTTGAGCGTGAAATCATGGATCAGCTGGCCGAGCTTAAAGAGCAGTTTGGGTTCTCAGTATTGTTGATAAGCCATGACTTGAGTTTGATGGGGGAAATTACTGATCGTATTGCAGTGATGTATGCTGGAAAGTTGGTAGAGATCGCCCCAACAGAAGACGTTTTGTTTAAGCCGCAGCACCCTTACACGCAAGGTTTGGTTAACTCATTCCCACATCTGTTTGGTGAGAAAAAGGAGCTGACCGGCATTCCAGGTAATCCGTTAAGCTTATATTCTCCACCTAAGGGTTGTTATTTTGCAGAACGTTGTGGTCAACGCATGAGTCTTTGCGAGTCGGTTGATCCTAAGCTGGTTACAATTCATCCCGGACATAAAACTAAATGCCATTTGTTTGCACAGGGAGCGTCTTGATATGTCTTCATTAGCGAAGCCTGTTTTTTCTGTTAAACGCTTGGTAAAGGACTTTCCTTCGTCTGGTGGTATCAGTAAAGAAAGAACCATTCGTGCGTTAAATGATGTGAGCTTTGAGCTACATGCTGGAGAAGCACTGGCGGTCGTTGGAGAGTCAGGCAGCGGTAAAAGCACTATTGCTCGGGTCTTGTGCAAGTTACATCCTAAAACCTCAGGAGAGCTGCTGTTTAACGATACTGAAATCAGCGATCTATCCAAGAATGAGATTAAAGGCTACCGCGAACAGGTGCAGATGATTTTTCAGGATCCCTATGGATCGTTGAATCCGGTTCATACCATTTATCATCACCTTGCCCGCCCGTTGAAGATTCATAAGAAAGTTAACAATAAAAAAGAGCTGACGGATAAAATTCACTCCTTGCTGGAAGAGGTAGGCTTGGTTCCTGCAGCTGAGACGGCAAAGAAATATCCGTTTGAATTAAGCGGTGGTCAACGTCAACGCGTCTGTATTGCAAAAACGCTAGCGATTGGCGCGGATGTCGTGTTGGCTGACGAGCCAACGTCAGCGCTGGATGTTTCTATTCGCCTTGGCATCCTGAATCTGATGCAGAAGATGAAGCAGGAGCACAACGTTGCCTTCATGTACATCACCCACGACTTGGCAACCGCACGCTATTTTGCAGAGAGAACGGCTGTAATGTACGTCGGGCATATGGTGGAGTGGGGGGAAACTGAAGACATTATTAAGGCGCCTAAGCATCCTTACACTCAACTGTTGATCTCGGCGGTGCCTGATCCACTTAAACGCAATAAAGACGCTAAACCTTTGCATGTGAAGAATAAGGATATACCGATTTGGAGTGCGGCGAGTAAGGGGTGTCCGTTTGTGAGTCGCTGCGGTGAGGCAATGGATAAGTGCTCACAAAACATGCCTGAGATTACCAAAATTTCAGAGAAGCATTTTGTGCGGTGTTATCTTTATGGGGATAGTTGAGGGTTTCACTGTGAATAAAAATAGGCGATCACTTATGATAGTGTGATTATTCTTTGAGGTTGCTAAATGAAACCCACTTTAGTTAAGCCTGTAGAAGCAAATTTGCTATACCTAGCAAGTCGCGATACTCCCGCAACTTACATGGCCTCCGAAGCCGGCGGCGACATCCCGGAGCATAAAGGCGAGTACGTCCGCCAACCCGTTTCGATTCAAAATGCTCGACCAATAAACGATAAACTAAGTCTGGATCGTGAAGGTTTTAGATTGTTTAATCAGTCTACCGAAGTGACAGATTTCTACGATGATAATCAAATCGCAACGACCTACGAATCTGAAGTAAAGCGCTCAGTTAACGAAGCTCTGACTGCACTGGGTGAATCCGTCACCCATATTGATATATTCGACCACACCCGCCGCACGTCATCTGAGGCTATGCGCAAAGCCCTGAAAGTTCGCGAGCCCGCTTCAATCATCCATAACGATTACACCGACAAATCAGGCCTCAACATTCGTGACGATTTCTTTGAGAAAGATCAGGCGATGCAAGAAACGTTAAAGGATAGACGTTTTGTCATTATCAACGTCTGGCGCTCTATCGGTGGAACGGTTCAACAGTCACCAATGACGCTGTGCTCGGCAGACAGCATCGACACTGACGATGTGATTGATGTCGAAAGATATACAAAAAACTATCGTGGCGAAGTTCAGCTAGCGGTCTGGAACCCAAAGCAGCAATGGTATTACTTCCCTGAAATGACCATGCAAGAAGCGCTAATCTTTAAAACGTTTGATTCATCGAAAGATGGCCGTGCCAGATATACCATACATACCGCTTTTGACGATCCTAATAGCGCGGCAGACTCACCTGCAAGAGAAAGCATCGAAACACGATGCTTAGTTTTCCTGTAACCGAGAAAAAATCGAAATCAGTAATAATGCTAGACAGATGACTCAACTTTTCAATATTCTGGGCTACCGATCAATTACGACAGAATACGCTTATGACCGCTCAGACGATGCACGCTGTTTACCTCACGGGCCACGGTGGATTTGAAAAGCTCGAGTATCGTGAAGATGCCCCAGTCCCTAAGCCCTCGACCAATGAAGTGTTAATCAATACACTGGCTTGTGGTGTCAATAATACCGACATTAATACGCGTACGGCTTGGTACTCAAAAGCGGTTACCTCTGCAACAAGTGAGGGTGGGTCCGAAGGTTTTGATACCGCCAATCAGGAAGACTCCAGCTGGTCAGGTTCGGCAATCCAATTCCCCAGAATCCAAGGCGCAGACTGCTGCGGTATCATCGTTGCAGTGGGTGAGGGTGTCAGTGACAGCCGCATTGGCGAACGGGTCTTAGTTAG
>CALAJG010000283.1 GCA_937923375.1 uncultured Leucothrix sp. | reverse complement strand
AATGCGCGAGCAGTTCAATGCGGTGGCTTATCTGAACAATCCTTATCGCGCGCCGGTTATTGGCTGGATGGAAGATCTGGAAACGATGAATCTGGATGACCTGAAGGACTGGTATGCCAAGTGGTACGCGCCAAACAACGCAACGTTAGTCGTTGCAGGGGATGTCGATCCACAGGAAGTGTTTGCACTGGCAACCAAGTATTTTGGCGATTACAAAGCGGTAAAATTGCCTGTTGTTAAGCCGCGTACCGAAATTCCACAGATTGGTCTGCGTGAAATTGTTGTTAAAGCACCTGCAAAAGTGGCTAGCTTTATGATGGGCTTCAAAACGCCAGGAATGATTTCTGCCAAGCTTGGCAAGGTAGAGAAATGGGAGCCTTATGCTTTGGACGTGTTGGCTAATATCCTAGACGGTGGCAGCAGCGCTCGTTTCTCTAAGAAACTGGTTAGGGGCAAGGAAATTGCGGCGGGTGCGAGTGCCGGATACATGGGATATGGTCGGATGCCACAGCTGTTTATGGTGTCAGCCGTACCGGCAACGGGTGTGGAAATCGATGACCTGCGAAAAGCGATCATGACAGAGCTGGAGTTGATGAAAACGAGCTTGGTTACTGATGATGAGTTAGAGCGGGTTAAAGCGCAGGTGTTGGCCTCTGAAATTTACCAACGGGATTCTGTTCAGCACATGGCGACTACTTTAGGTTCTTTAGAAACAACCGGTTTAGGCTGGGAATTAATTGATGAGTACGAGGAGCAGATTTTGGCTATTACGCCAGAACAGATCCAGCAGGTCGCGAAGAAGTATCTGAATGAAGATCAGATGACTTTTGCCCGTCTTGAGCCGCAGTCAATGACCATGGGAGGTTTCAAATGAAGCACTTACTTAACAGCTGTTTATTGGTACTGCTGACCTCAATTAGTAGCTTAGTCTTGGCTAGCCCTAAATTTGAGCATTGGACGTTAGACAGTGGCCTGCGTGTTTACTATGTAGATATTCAGGATTTGCCGATGTTGGATATTAACGTAACGTTTGATGCGGGCAGTGCGCGAGATGGCAAAAAAGCAGGTATTGCCAATTTAACCATGTCGATGATGGATAGTGGCGCGGCAGGCATGAATGCCGATGAAATTGCTGAAGTCTTTGAGTCAGTGGGTGCCAGGCTTTATGCCAGTGCATCCAGAGATATGGCCAATATCGGACTACGAACCATCACCTTAGAAAAGCCATTTAATAAAGCGATTGATAATTGGCTGGCAGTGATGAAGTCTCCTGATTTTCCAAAGGCTGATTTCGAGCGTTTGCAAAAGCAGATGAAGGTTAGCTTTGAGTCTGCGAAGCAGCGCCCTGGCAGCATCGCTGGCGAGGCGTTCTATAAGCATCTTTACGGTGATCACCCTTATGCTCAGCCAAGACGCGGGTTTGAGGACACGGTTGCGGCAATGACGACGGAAGATCTAAAAGCGTTTTACGATCAGTACTTCGTCGAAGAGAACGCGATGGTCACCATTGTAGGTGCGGTTAGCCGCAAAGAAGCCGAAACGTTGGCAAAGCGTGTTGCCGAAGTGTTACCTTCCGGCAAGAAGCCCAAGCCAATTCCCGAAGTGAAGCCGCTGACAGAAGAGAAGACTGTGCATATTCCATTTCCGTCAAGTCAGGCTCATGTACTAATTGGTCAGACGGGGTATAAGCGTGGCGACCCGGACTATTTTAAGTTGTATCTTGCGAATCATCCGTTTGGTGGTAGTGGCTTTACCTCACGGTTAATGAAGGAAATTCGTGTTAAACGTGGCCTTTCTTACAGCGTCTACAGTTACTTTTCGCCATCGCGCGAACTTGGCCCTTTTGTGATGGGTTTGCAAACGAAGGTTGAGCAAATCGATGAAGCTAAAACGGCGTTAAATGAGATGTTGAAAAGTTATCTCCAAGAGGGCGCGACCGCTGAAGAAATTGAGGAGTCTAAGTTGAATATTACCGGTGGTTTTCCAATGAATATCGCCGGAAATAGCAATATTGGAAACTATGCTGATGTGATTGGTTTTTTTGATTTGCCGCTTGATTATCTTGATCACTTTACCAATAAAGTGAATGCGGTTTCAAAAGAAGAGGCGGCTGAAGCCATGCGGCGTCGCGTAAATCCCGATGCCATGCTAACAATCATTGTGGGTGGCGAAGCGACTGACAAGTCGAGCGAAAAAGCCGATGGCAAAAAAGAAGGGTAGCCCTAACCGACTGCGGATAATCGGCGGGCAGTGGCGGAGTCGGCAGGTTCCTTTTACGGAAGCCCCCGGGCTTCGCCCAACCCCTGATCGTGTTCGCGAAACCCTGTTTAACTGGTTGCAAGGAAAGATTGTAGGAGCCCGCTGTTTGGATTTATTTTCAGGTAGTGGTGCAATCGGTTTTGAAGCGCTATCTCGTTATGCAAATGAGGTTGTGTTAGTCGAGAAACATGCCCGTGTTGCCCAACAGCTGCAGGAAAATTTAACGCGGCTTGGAGCTGATGATGAAACCCGAGGGATTGTCGTGAACAAAGATGCGATTCAATACCTTGAACAAGCGTCTGGTGCTTTCGATTTGATCTTCCTTGATCCACCTTATCGCAAAGGTTTATTGCCCAAAGTTTTGGATATAATAGTCGCCTCCAAGCTGCTTAAGCCAGAGGGATTAATTTACCTTGAGCATGAGTCGGAGGAAGCCTTTGATCCTTCAGCATGGAATTTGCAAATATTAAGGCAGAGTAACGCCGGCCAGGTTTCTGGCCTGTTGTTAGAAATTGAAGCGCTGTCTTCAAATTTGACAATGGACTAAGACAGCGCTGTAGTGTCGATTAATTCAATGTCTGAAGAGTTACGTAGCGTCCCTGCCCATTGGTTGCTAGCATATCGCGTAACATTGGATTATGAATTTCTAAATCTGACAGATCAGAACTGATATTTTGCTCAGATACATAAGCTATCGATGAACCGTCGTCGACTAACACGTGATACCAAGGTTTGTCTTTAGGTGGGTAATTTTTCGCATGAGTGTCATACCACTCGTCGTCAGCACCAAACTCTGCGTCAACATCGACAATCACGCCGCGAAAGTTGTAATGCTTGTGGTAAATCACCTGTCCAATGTTATATTCAGCTTGATGAATTTGCATGAGTCACCTTATTAGAATTTTGTTAACTGCTTAACATTCAGAATGGGGGGATCTTGCTATTTTTCAAGTTAAAACTTAATGATTAAGATAAAGTTATAAAACAAAAAACTTACTACAACCGATAACCCTAGCCCCCATTACCAATGTCTACAATGAACAAATTTCTTGAACGGCCTGTCTTTATTTCGATTGTTGGGGCATCTTGCTCCGGAAAAACGGCACTTGCTTATAACATTGCAAAACGCTTTGAAGGGCATCAGGTCAGTGTCATAGCCGAAGATTCTTATTATAAACGTCAAGATCATATGACCATGGAAGAGCGCGTAGAAACCAACTACGATCACCCCAGTGCCTTCGATCATTTGCTGTTATGTGAACACATCGACCAATTACGTCAAGGTGAGTCCATTGAATGTCCGACTTATGATTATGTAAACCATACACGGGCAGATAAAACGGAAACCATTGTTTCAACACCCGTTGTTATCCTTGAAGGTATTTTGCTGTACCACACGCAGACGTTGCGGGATTTATTTTCACTAAAGCTGTTCATAGATACGCCTCTGGATATTTGCTTGGCGAGAAGGGTGGAGCGGGATGTTAATGAGCGCGGTCGAACTGTTGATTCTGTGTTATCCCAATATCAGAATACTGTAAGACCAATGTATCGTGAATTTATCGAGCCATCTAAGTTCTATGCCGATTTGATTGTTCCAATGGGCGGCAGAAACCCAATAGCACTTGATGTGCTGGACAGCAAAATACGACAGTTAATTACTGCATCTGGTTAATATCGCTCGGCGTAACTTGTTAAGTTATCGCTTTGGTCGTGGTAGAGGCTACCGCTTTTATTTTAAAATGTAGTTTAATTACATTAAATGCCGACCGAGATGACTCATAATTCTTGATATTAAAATTTCATGAAGTTAAACTACATTTCATAAACAACCCCTCAGGTGAGAGCATATGACAATCAAAGTTGGCATTAATGGATTCGGTCGCATCGGCCGCATGGTATTTCGTGCTGCTATCCAAAACTTTAATGATATTGAAGTAGTCGCTGTTAATGACTTGTTAGATGCTGAATACCTCGCTTATCTACTTAAGCATGATTCGGTTCATCGCCGTTTCCAAGGTGAAGTATCAGTAGAAGGCAACAACCTGTTAGTCAATGGAAAAACGGTTCGTCTGACTGCTGAACGTGACCCTGCTGATTTGAAATGGGACGAAGCAGGAGTTGATGTCGTGGTAGAGTCTACGGGAATATTTCTGACTGAAGAAACAGCTAGTGCACACCTTAAAGCAGGTGCGAAACGCGTCGTGCTTTCAGCACCTTCTAAAGACGACACGCCTATGTTTGTTTATGGAGTCAATCATGAAACATATGCTGGTCAAAGCATTGTATCTAACGCTTCTTGCACCACGAACTGTCTAGCGCCGATTGCAAAGGTTCTGGATGACAGCTTTGGAATAAAGCGTGGATTGATGACAACGGTGCATGCAGCCACATCAAGCCAAAACCCGGTTGACGGGGTTTCGCGGAAAAACTATCGATTAGGCCGCGGGATGTTAGAAAATATTATTCCTTCTTCAACAGGGGCAGCGAAAGCAGTTGGGAAAGTGTTGCCACAGTTGGATGGCAAGCTAACGGGTATGGCTTTTCGGGTGCCAACCTCTAACGTCTCGGTTGTTGACCTAACCGTTGAACTTGAAAAAAATGCCCCTTACAAAGAAATCTGTCATGCCATGAAGCTAGCATCTGAGGGATCGATGAAAGGTGTGCTTGCATATACTGATGAAGCAGTTGTATCTACCGATTTTGTCGGTGAGCCTTGCACATCAAATTTCGACTCAACGGCTGGAATTGCCATGGATGATCACTTCGTGAAAGTCATTTCATGGTATGACAACGAATGGGGCTACTCGAACAAAATGCTGGATATGGTACGCGTTGTGTCTTAATACATCACACGTCATTGGCTACCAGCATTTATTTGCCGGCTCCCGTATTGGAAGCCGGCTTTTTTTTACAAAAAATTCACAAGCCATGAAATTTTAATAAAGTAATAGAATCTAATGAGTTGAGGGTTTAGACTGCATGACCGCAATCCATATTAGATTGCCAATAATTTATTCAAGAAAATAACTAACCAGCTATCTCAAAGTAAATGACTACTCAAACCACCAAGAATACTAAGCAAAACCCCTTTATTGATTTGATTGTCAGTATTGTTATCCCTACGTTGATACTAATGAAGCTCAGCGGGGAAGATAATCTGGGTCCCCTTGGCGCTTTATTATTAGCGCTAGCATTTCCGCTTGGGTGGGGATTGTACGAGTTAGTCGTTAATAAGAAGAAAAACTTCGTTGCCATACTTGGCATCATTAGCGTATTACTCACCGGTGGTATTGGTGTACTTGAGTTGGACAATAAATGGTTGGCTATTAAAGAAGCTGCAATTCCTGCCGCGATTGGTATTGGTGTTCTTATATCGAGCTATACTAAATACCCTTTGGTAAAAACATTGCTCTATAATCCTGCCGTCCTAAATGTCGATAAAATTAACACAAAGCTGGAAGAAAATAATAATAAGCATCAGTTTGAAAAACAGTTGCAGAGCGCTAACTTTCTGCTTGCAGGAACCTTCTTTTTTTCAGCAGTAATGAACTATGCCTTAGCCAAGTGGGTCGTAGTAAGCCCATCGGGCACGGAAGCGTTTAATCAGGAGCTTGGTAAAATGATGGCGATGAGCTATCCAGTCATTGCCATACCCTCTATGATCATGATGTTAGGGATTTTTTATTACCTGTGGCGAACCATAAATCGCTTATCTGGATTAGAGCTGGAACAAGTCATTGCGACAAAAGAATAATTTGTTGCTCAACCGAATAATTTACTGAGCCCTATTCGGGACTTGGTTATTTGTTATACTCGAAAAAATGAACAAAAAACTACCTGAATTGCTGGAGCAATACGAGGATTTGGTAATCCTATGGTCTCTTCGTGTCCTTTATGACCTTAAGGGATACATGCGTATGGACACAGAATATGGTCTATACGGGCACGATCGTGCCCTAAGTGTTGTCGGTTTGGAACATCTGATTGATAAGCACGATGATGAAAACCCCATTTCTAAGAAAAAATTTCGCAAGATACTAAAAGCGCAAAGCGACCTTTACGAAGCCAAAACTCAAAAGCAAGACGGTGTTTTGTTTCACAATATCAATGAGTTGGGAAAGCTGGTTGAGCTTAGCGAAACTGAAAAGAAGCTGCTGTCATTCGGGACGCTAATTCATGCGATTAAAGATCTGACTGAAGTGTGCGGGGTATTGGGCGATCTTACTGCGCGCGGGGTTGTCAATACGCTGAGTATTATTTTGGATATCGATCCATCCAGTATCCGCCAAGCACTTTCCACCGATGGTTTGTTGAACCGGACGGGGTTACTGCGTCTGGACTGTAACTATCCGGATGAGCTTGATGATCAGCTTGAGCTGTTGGATGAAATTACCGACGTATTGTTGGACGATGAGCAGCTGGATATCATGCAGTCGCTACGTCGCTTCTTCAAAGTCGGACGGGAAGCCACGCTGACGCCGGAAGACTTTCTGCATGCTAAGAAAGACTACAGCTTAGTTCATAAGTATCTGAAAGCAGCTAGTGAAAAGCGTTTGAAAGGCGCAAATATTCTTATTTATGGACCACCAGGAACAGGTAAGACTGAAATGGTTCGCACGTTGGCCAAGAATTTGGATTGCCCGCTTTATGAGGTTAACAACACCGGCGAAGGTGTTGCGGATGGCTATGAAAAAGCGCGTATAGATTCTTATCAACTATGCCAGCAGGTTTTGAAACGCACCCCCAATACTCTGATTCTCTTCGATGAAATTGAAGATGTATTTCTGCGCGATGGCAGCATGGAGCGATTTGGAATTCGCACCAGTTCTGATACTAAGAAAGGTTGGTTTAACCAGCTGCTTGAGGAAAATACGCTGCCCGCGATTTGGGTGTCTAACGTGATTCATCATATTGATGAGGCTATTCTGCGTCGTTTTGATTATGTGATGGAGTTAAAAACACCGCCACGTCAAACGCGTATGAAAATGTTTCGCAAGTATGCTGAGAAGTTAGATGTTAGCGAAAAGTGGTTGCAGAAAATTGCTAGTAATGAGTACTTGGCCCCTGGTCTGATTTCCCGTGCAGTAAAAGTGGTGTCCGAGCTCGGCCTGGAAAAGCAGTCAGAAATTGAAGCACATCTTGAGCAGGTTATTAGTAATACGCTTTCCGCGATGGGATACGATAAAGATCTCTCTAAGGGAGTTCAATCGCCAATTACCTATCGTTTGGAAGCCTTGAATCCGGATTATGACTTGGTGGCGCTACAGGAAGCATTGCTTAAGCAGCCAAAGGGGCGAATTTGTCTCTATGGACAGCCGGGTACTGGTAAAAGTGAGTTTGCGCGGCACGTAGCAGAAAAGCTTGATATTCCATTGATTACCAAACGAGCGTCTGATCTGTTAGATCCTTACCTGGGTATGACAGAGCGTCACTTGAGTGAGATGTTTGAGCAGGCCAGAGACGAAGAGTCGGTGCTTTTACTGGACGAGGCTGATAGTTTCTTGCAAGAGCGCTCCAAAGCTAGAGAAAGCTGGCAGGTATCACAGGTGAATGAGTTGCTCACTCAAATGGAGCAGTTTGACGGTCTGTTTTTCTGCTCAACAAACCTGATGGAACAATTAGATCAGGCGTCTTTACGCCGGTTTGATTTGAAAATTAAGTTTGACTTTATTAAGCCAGAACAGCTTTGGGGTCTATTTAAGCAAGTGCTTGCTGATTACGATGTTGAGGAGCCTGAAGAGTCAGAGTGGAAAAAGAAAGTGATTGGTATTCAAGGTTTAACACCTGGTGATTTTGCGACAGTTGCAAGGCAAAATCGCTTCTCTGGTAACCCACTAAGTGCAGAGTCTTTGCTGGATGGATTGAAGAGAGAGCTTACTTTTAAGGCCAATGGTGCTAATAAAAATATGGGTTTCATCGCTAACGGCTAGTCACGTTAGCTTATCTTTTTTATTTTAGGTCAAGCATCCAAAAAGGCGCTAGTCAACTATTGACCAGCGCCTTTATTATAAGCATTAGATCTTGTTTTCAAGCACTAAGCTGGTACTTGTGGAATGTGCATTCCAACCATTTCACGCATAACGCGTAATACTTGTGTGCTATAACCGAACTCGTTGTCGTACCAGACATACAAAACGCAGCTATCATCTTGTGAAATAGTGGCCACGGAATCAAAAATTCCAGGCTCTGGTGTGCCAACATAATCAGTAGATACTGATTCTGTAGATGATGAGTAAGCTATTTGCTCATTCAGCTCTGACTCCAGCGATACCTGACGAATATAGTCATTAATTTCATCGCGAGATGCCGCTTGTTTAAGGTTTAGCTTAATCACCGCCATCGATACGTTGGGAGTAGGGACACGTATCGCGTTTCCTGTCAGTTTGCCTTCGAGTTCTGGCAGAGCCTTGGAAACTGCTTTAGCGGCTCCGGTTGAGGTTAGTACCATATTCAGCGGAGCACTTCTGCCTCGACGATCTGCGCTATGATAATTATCGATTAAGTTCTGATCATTGGTGTAGGAATGAATCGTTTCGACGTGCCCATTAACAATGCCGTACTTGTCATTCATTACTTTTAGCACTGGTGTAATCGCGTTAGTAGTACAGGAAGCGGCACAGACAATAGTGTCTGACGTCTCAATGTCATTGTGGTTAACACCGTAGACTATATTTTTGATAGCGCCTTTAGCAGGCGCAGTAAGTAGAACCTTCGATGCGCCCTTAGGCGTTAAGTGGCGACCCAGTGCTTCTTCATCTTTAAATACTCCGGTGTTATCAACAATCAGCGCATTGTCAATGTCATGTTCTGTGTAGTCGATATCTTCTGGTGAACCAGCATAGATAACTTTAATGTAATTACCGTTGGCAATAATTGCGCTATTTTCGTGGTCCACCTTGATTGATCCGTTAAATGGACCGTGGATAGAATCTCTACGCAGTAGACTGGCGCGTTTTTCCAGATCACCTTTTCCTTTACTGCGAACGACTATCGCGCGAAGACGTAGTTTATTACCGGCAGTTGTTCTTTCAATCAGTAGGCGTGCAAGAATCCTGCCAATGCGTCCAAACCCGTAGAGGACTACATCTTGGGGTTTATCGAGCAAGCTGATCTTTCCATGATTTGCAGCATCCACGGCACCGTTTAGATAATTTTCTAAAGATTCACCGCTTGATAATTGTGAATAATTGTAAGCAAGTTTTCCAATATCTACCCGCGAGACGCCTAAGTTCATTTTCTGTAATGCACTCAGTACTTCAGTCGTCGTTTCAAGTTTTAGCGTTTGACCAACCATATGTTGACCAAGACGGTGAGCCTTGATGATGTCAATCGTTGATGAGTTCATCAACTTTCGACCAAACACCGAAATAATGACACCCATTTCCCGGTACATCATACCTACGGTTGGAATCATTTTTTCGGCAAGCGTCTGCTCGTTGAGGTAATCCGCTAGATAAGCGTCACTGGTTGACTTACTCACATGAACTCCTGAAAAGAATATACAATCAATAAATTATTCACATACTAATGTAAGAGTATTGAACTAGGGAAGCAATAAGCTGACAAGCTGACACGTTATAATGGTTTGAATTTGAAATCAGTATACTTCCACTTTATGCTTTTTTGTCTGTACGGAATTTTACGAGCTAAAGATGGGTTGGATGCTGCACATAATCAACGCCAACCCATCTATCCATCTAAAGCTCTCAGTCAAGTTGTTGAGACTAAAGTGCTTCGAGAATGGTTTCAGCTTTACTTGCTTCAAATTCGCCTGCAGCTTCCACATTTAATATGGTCACTTTGCCATCATCAATAACCATCGCATAACGTTGGGAGCGAATGCCGCCGAAATCTGCCGTATCCATTTCAAGGCCAAGTGCTTTAGTAAAAGCAGCGCCACCATCTGCGATCATTGTGATGTTTTCAGCATTTTGATCACGGCCCCAAGCTTGCATAACAAATGCATCGTTAACCGATAAGCAAGCCACCATGTCGACGCTTTTCTTCACAAACTCATCGTGCAAGGTGACATAGCCAGGCAAATGGGACTTCGAACAAGTCGGTGTAAATGCGCCAGGAAGGGCGAACAGGACAACTTTTTTTCCTGCGAACAATTCGGTGCTTGTAGTATTGATCTGTTCATCAGATTTTGCGACAGCAATATTTGCTGATGGAATGTTGTCTCCAACACTGATCATAAGGTGCTCCTGAGCAATTTTTTTAAGAGTCATATATAGTGCCATAGGCTTTGATACTGGGCAATTGGTGGTTTCCTATCATGTCGATGCAGTGCTTAGTAGGCTTATATTATCGAAAAGAGCATCAGAAGGGGGGGAAGACTAAAATATCTGGGTGGTGGCCTTCGATCGAATATATGTAAACATGGTTGTGTAGGGTGATATGCTTTGCTCTCTCCTCAACTTGTATTCATTAATAGTTAGTATTCTAATATCACTAACGAATTCAATTTGAACCACAATTAAAGCAATAAAAATAAAGGCTCCTCATGAAATTCACACTACTTAAGAAGTTAATGATAGTTTCTGCGTTATGCGTATCGCCTCTGCTTACAGCTACTGCTGAAATAGTCAATATCAATGATGCTTCAGCTGCCGCAATGGCGCATTACCTAAAGGGTATTGGTGAAGTTAAAGCAAAGTCAATTGTTGACTACCGTGAGCTTAATGGAGACTTCACAAGTGTTAATGACTTAGCCAATGTTAAGGGTATTGGGCAAGGTATTTTAAAGAAAAATCTTGAGGATCTCTCTTTAAACGAAGGTGTTGTAAAGTGGATAAAAGCGGAGCCAAAAGTCGTTGCGCTTGAGGATAAATCCAGCAAAGAATCTAAAGTTAAGAAACTTAACGTTAAAAAAGTTGCCTCAAAAAGTGTCGGCACACCTACGAAGAAAAAAATCAAAAAGGAAAAGACAATAAACTTAGGTGATACCAGTGCTGTTACCAAGAAGAGGAAAGCCGTCACTGACAAGACAGAGTTTATGAAGTAAGACTCCTTTATTCAAACGGGGCTCTCAGCTGTTAATCCCTTGTTTGATTTTGGATACGAATCTAATTCAGGCTTAAATCTGAATTAGATTTCTTTGTATGTTGACAAGGCTCTATTAGTGTCTATAATGCGCCGCTCAGTCAGGCAGGTAGCACGCTCTTTCAGGCGCTTCCGGCAGAGTTTTTCTGTTAATCAGTGAATCGTATTTTGATTGTTTTCTGATAGTCTGGTCTGAACATAAAGTGAATTAAATCACTTGAAGAATTTTCCGGCGTTGCTTATACTTCGCCACCTTCCGGAAGCAGAGGCTTTCGGCGCTGTTTAACAAAGTAGACCAAATAACTTTTGTGGGGATTTGTGACTGGCAACAGTATTGCCAAGAAGCAAAGAACCAAGATACACAGTTAATTTTTGATTAACACGTTATGTTGGGTTCTGACGCTTCAGCTAAAAA
>CALAJG010000282.1 GCA_937923375.1 uncultured Leucothrix sp. | reverse complement strand
ATCATATCACTATTGACTGTGCTGGTTTAGCTTCACTAGCATCGTCTGAATGAAACAACACGTGATTCTTATCTTACTGCTTTTTACTTTTAATGCGAACGCTATTGAGAGTTCACTGATGACGGTAAGTATGGGATCTGGTCAGGGTTTGATAATACAAATGGGCCACGCCATTGACAGAAGTGGTCATCACGTTCACGACGCTTCTGAAATGTCTGGTAAAGCCAGATCAGTAGGGTCCGATGGTACCATCTGTGATGAGAATGCTGTTTGTAGTGTGTGTATGAGTCATTGTACTAACATCATCGTTCCAGAAATCGATATTCTCAGTATCAGCTTATTCGGCCTAATCAGTTTAAAGCCCGACTATGCCCCCTCCGAAATTTCCAATAATTACATACTTTTGTTAAGGCCTCCGAGGCTGTCTTAATCCCTAAGGCGCTAACTATCTGACGTAATCAAGTTAGATGGTATTTCAATTGCTCAGTGTAAGATGGAGATTCCAATGGATCCATTTGTCGTATCAAATATCAAATCGCTCATTATTTTTGTGCATCTATCGGGTTTAGCCTTTGGCGTGGGTGGGGCTTGGATGTTGGATCTTTATATTCTCAGAAAAATGTATAAATCCCCTGTTACCCAAGAGAATATTCAGATCATAAGCTTTGTATCAAAGATTGTCTTGATTGGCTTGGTGATGCTCTGGTTTTCGGGTTTGTTATTTATTGTTTTTTATTATTTTGTTCAGCCAGAGTCACTGCTTAATCATAAAATATGGGCAAAGCTTGCCATTGTCATCGTACTGACGTTAAATGGTTATTGCCTGCATAAGTTTGTCTTACCTATCGTTGTCAAAAATAAAAACAAAATAATCATAAATGCGGCGAGTTTGAAACAAATCAATTTACTCACGCTAATCGGATGTATTTCGTTTATTACTTGGCCGCTTGTCATGCTGTTAGGCACCTTTAAAAGCATAAATTTTGTATTTTCTTTTTCTGAAATTCTCACTGGTTACGCGCTTATTTTGCTTGTAGCAATAACCGTAGCATTCTTATTGAAAAGCTATTTGGTAGAGCAAGAAATGGACAGGAAAATTAGGGAATTGAGTGAGCAGATGTCTTGTGCCACTGATCAGTTGACAAACAAGCAAAAAGAAATAGATGCATTAATTAAAGTGTTTAGGGCCTAATCAATCTACGCAGGGTGTTTTTATTGCTCAATCATCAGAAGCATCACTTTGCAATGGCCACGGGGCAAGGGCATCATTGCAGAAAGAGAAGCAATAGCATTAAGAGGACAGGAATGTGAGAGTGACCAGAAGACAGTTCTTGCTTAGCAGCGCAGTGGCGCTAATGACCCCCTACTATCGTGCGCGGGCCGCCCAGATACCCAAAATATTACGTGCAAGTAAAGCAAAAGCACAGTTAGCGCCTGCCGAATATGCCAAAACTGATGTGTGGGCGTTTGGCGAAACAATCCCCGGTACCACACTGCGAATAAAGCAGGGTGAAACGCTATCTACGCGTTTTCAAAATGACTTGCCTGAAGCTTCGTCAGTCCACTGGCACGGTATTCGCATCGATAACAAAATGGATGGCGTCCCCGGTATGACTCAGGAATTGGTGCAACCTAAAGCCAGCTTTGATTATGAATTTGTTGTGCCAGATGCAGGGACTTATTGGTATCACTCACACAATCGCAGTTGGGAACAAATGGCCAAAGGCTTGTATGGCCCACTGATAGTAGAAGAACATAATCCACCGGCAGTAGATCGTGACGAATTGCTGGTCCTAGATGACTGGCGTTTAGGTGATGATGCCCAAATTAGTGGGAATTTTGGCAGCATGATGGATCACTCACATGGTGGCAGGCTCGGTAATTGGCTGACTGTGAATGGCGTTGGAATGAATGAAGCCTCGCTTCAGGTAAAGGCATTTGAACGCTTGCGTCTGCGCTTAATCAATGTGGCTAATGCGCATGTGTTCAATCTATCGTTGCAGGGATTAAAAGGTTGGATCGTTGCATTGGATGGTCAGCCATTGGAACAGATTCAAGCTTTGGGAAGCAATATAGTGATGGCTCCTGCTCAGCGAGTAGATCTAATTGTCGATGTAGTCGAAAAACCTGGTTCAATGGGGCAATTGAATGTCATTAGCCGAGGTAAGCAGGTTCCAATTTTCCGTTTTCAGGTAACGGGTGATCAGCGTGAAAAAGCAATGGCTCAACCCAGAGCACTACCCGCCAACGATATACCTGCAATCACTAACTTAGATAAAGCACCCATTACTGAATTGATCATGGAGGGTGGGGCAATGGGTAGGATGCGCTCTGCAACCTATAAAGGCAAGGAGCTCACAACACGAGAGCTGGTTCAGGAGGGGATGGTGTGGTCGTTTAACGGGGTTGCAGGTATGACTGACAAACCGTTGTTAAAGGCAAAGAGGAACGAAACAGTACGTATCCGACTAATTAACAATACGGCTTGGCCGCATGGTATGCACTTGCACGGGCATCACTTCCGACAGATCCATGAAAATGGTAAGCAAGGGCCGTTACGCGATACGATTTTGATCAACCGCTCGGAGCAAATGGAGATCGCGTTTGTTGCTGATAATCCTGGGGATTGGTTGATCCATTGCCATATGCTTGAACATCAGGCGTCGGGAATGAAAACCTGGATACAGGTCGAATAAGTATCTTGCTGTTAAAATAATAGCTTTAACAGCAACTTCAACAGGGTGTTCAATAGTGTTTCACGGAATAATTAAATCATCAATCTTGCCGGGCCGACTAAAGAGCTAAGCGCAGCGGTAATTAACAATATGATTATCCCTATAATCATTTCGATGGTGATTGAACGGCTGAGAGTTTGAGCGGTTCTGGCGGCTTGGTCACCTGTTAAGCGAGGCACTAATCGCCATTTATGCTTTGCCGCTAGCAATAAGATAGCTGCTACTGAGGCAAGCTTTAGTAACAAGATATTACCGTGGCCTGTAGATAGTAAATTACTAAAACTGACTTCCAAGTGATAAGCCACACCGACACCGACGGCGACTAATAGCCCAACCAAAACCATCGCTTGCTGCCCAAACTC
>CALAJG010000281.1 GCA_937923375.1 uncultured Leucothrix sp. | reverse complement strand
GCAGCCTTAACCAAAACAGATTTTTCAACGGAGAGAAATTATGAAAAAGTCTCATAACGACGATTCTCCTGATAACTTACAAGATATGCCCGATACTACTTTAGATAGCGACATTACGGAATTTTTGGCAGGTGCTCAAATGCCTGAAGCCATTCCAGATGTTACAAAACAACGATTAAGAGGCAATTTGCTCGATCAAATAGCGCGCGAAGCGGCTGGTCAGGGCGAAGGTTACACAACGGTAAGGGCAAATGAAGGCGAATGGGTTCAGGCGTTGCCCGGGGCAGAAATTAAAATACTCTACCAAGTCGGCGACGATGGGCCATTAAGTTATCTTGCCAGGCTTGAAGCAGGGTTTGAAATGCCAGGCCACGTTCATGAATTGGATGAAGAGTGTATTATGCTGGAAGGTGACTTAACTATGGGCGACATACACCTTGAGGCGGGGGATTACCATTTCTCAGCCAAAGGAATGAACCATGGAAAGCATCACACTAAACAAGGAGCACTGATCTTCCTAAGAGGTGCATTACCTTTATAAGGCAAGAGTAAATCAGTCTGGTTCAATGAGCTGTGGATTAGATAAAACGGGACTAACAGTCCCGCTTTATTTAGGCAAAATACCTCACTAACTAAGCTCTGCCCCCTCTATCGATAACCGCCTGAAGCGTGTCGGTTTCTCCACACTCCACGGCCAGTGGATCGTCATCTGCGTTACCAAATAAGCTGGCGATATCCAGCTTCAGCGCTTCAGGGTCAATAATCTGTACCGGCGCACCATCTGCCGACACGTTGCCCAACGCTGTTAGGTCATTGAATATTTCACCGTTATGATCCCCATTATCGCCTCCCGTATTACACGCTGCAATGAATACGCTGAGTAGACAAAGGCTTGAGATCTTAAAGTTATTCATATCTCTACTCCTATTAAGAACCGCCAATTGGGGTCGTTAAGTACGGGAATGCATTGTCAAACTGGTCAGGTCGTTGTTCAACACCATCTGTAATTGCCGCCGTACCTACCGGTGCGTCCGCAGGGTCACATAAACCAAGGTTTAAATGACAAAGTAAACCCATAGCGACGCGTAGTTCTGCATCGACAACATCATCTCCGGGACGGCGTCCATTTGGAAATCCTGCATTATCACCACCCGCTACACCAAAGTTACTCTGTGCCGCTTTTGCGGTTGCAGCAATGCCAGTATTCAAACGGATCATTTCGCCTACCGAACCATCCTTGTTAACCCCATCGATTCCCGTCAGGAAAGCCGCAACCAGGTCATTACGTGGAAAATTCGTTGGTGCCGCAACGCCAAATAGTGCTTCAACTAACGCCGGCAGCGTTGGATTGGTCACATAGTCAATAAACTGGCCATCATCTTTTGGCTCGCTTGAGTTGAATAGGTTCTTATCCGGCAAACCAATCACAACCTCGTTTACCAGTGGCATGCCCAAACGGGATACCTGAGTCCATGCGCCGCTATTGACTTGAGCGCTCAGTGCTTTAGGAGTCGGATCTAACACCCGTACCTGAGGCATGCTGGCAGTAGTCCAGGTACCAATAATCCCATTGGTATTTCCCCCGGTTAGGCACGTGATGGGGACTTCTAATGCCAGTGTCGTGACATTTTTATCGGCCAGATCATCCGTTTCTGCATTAACAGGCCCAAGTGGATTAGTGTTAACCAAGTCAAAGATCTCGCCCAAATTAACCGCAAACGAATCTTTACGCTGGCCGACGAATACTCTACCGACGTCAGACCCCGCAGGGCAGCCTGCAAGTTTTACTGAGTGCACGAAATTACCTGCGTAGCTTGCGTAGTTGGCAAACGTTTTGCTTCCAACATTATCGTACGGCTTTGCAAACACGCTGGAACCGCCTGCTGTATTGCTCGCAGCATGCTTTGTTCCTTTTCTACGATCACCCGCAACCGTCGTTAGGGTATAAGACTCATGATAATTCAGCGCCGAAGTATCAGCAGCCGTAACACCACCTACATTCTTTAGCGGTACCGCGATATCTTTTCCACCAACATTCAAGGTAATTCCTGCTGCATTGGCGCCGCCTAATGTATCGGTAAAGCGAAATTGGAACGTCAAATCCTCAACGGCATCACCGTTGTTGTCTACATGGATTTCGTAGAGCGCGTCTCGGGATAAGCTGAAGTAATTTGGCCCACCGTAAGGGTCTTGTAGGGGATTATAGTTGGCTATTAGTGTTACATAGTCAGCCCGGCCTGGCTCATAGCTTCTGAATGCATAGAAATCAGTCGCATCCGCTTTGGGTAGCTCGGTGACGAAAGGAGCCTCGCGGTGACTGGAAGCCTGAGACGTACCGGCGATGGCAAGCGCAAACGCTGCGGTGCTTAGCGTCGTAATAATTTTCATTTCATTTCCTCAACTTTGTTGATAGATGGTGGTGTAATCACCACTCGTCAGTTCTACGCAACATAAGAAACAGCCGGATTTAGATTTTTGTTTATATTTTAAAACTTAAATTAATTGATGAACGCGACATCCGCTTACTCGACTAGCTCCGTAAAATTAGTTCTTGATGTAATAAATCGTTACGGATCATTAGAAGTCATGATAAGAAAACAAGGTTTTTATGACTGAACACTCACGGATTGAAGCACTGATCACCAGAGCGGCTCTGAAAGATCGTAATGCCTTTTCATCGCTCTACGATGCGACATCTGCCAAGTTGTTCAGTGTGTGTTTGCAAGTGTTGAATGATCAGCAAGCTGCTGAAGATGCACTGCAGGACAGCTATATTAAAATTTGGAGCAAAGCCGATCGGTATCATACAAACGGTATGAGCCCGATGACGTGGTTAATAACCATTGCACGTAATACATCAATTGATCGCCTGCGAAGCAATGATTGTTTAGAGACATTGGAGAGCGAAAAAGCCGAGGCGGTTTGTGGTGCCTACTTGCATGGATATTCTTATGCAGAGTTAGCATCCCGCTACAATATTCCCATCAACACGGTACGCACGTGGTTACGTCGCAGCCT
>CALAJG010000280.1 GCA_937923375.1 uncultured Leucothrix sp. | reverse complement strand
GGTCACGTTCTCTGGTACTTCTGCGAGGTCTTTTTCATTTTCCTTTGGAATGATCACGGTAGTAATTCCACCCCGATGTGCAGCAAGCAACTTTTCTTTCAAACCACCGATCGGTAGAACCTCTCCGCGCAGTGTAATCTCACCTGTCATCGCAACATCAGCGCGTACAGGAATGCCTGTCATTGATGAGACGATTGCCGTGACCATACCGACACCAGCACTAGGACCATCCTTCGGTGTAGCACCCTCTGGCACATGAATATGCACGTTATGAGTTTTAAGGAACTTTCGAGAAATACCTAAAATACGTGCTCGGCTTTTTACAACCGTTTCAGATGCCTGAATCGACTCTTGCATGACCTTACCCAGACTACCGGTGCTTTTGATATTTCCATTGCCGCTCAGTTTAACGCTTTCAATCGTCAGCAACACGCCACCGACAGAAGTCCATGCCAAACCAGTGACCTGACCAATTTGATCCTCTTTATCCGCACGACCGTAATCAAAACGCTGCACACCAAGGTATTTTTCAAGGTTTTTAATCGTAACCGAGGTTTTTTCTTTCTTTTCGAGCAGATGCTCACGGACCACTTTGCGACAAACCTTCGATACTTCCCGCTCTAGACTTCTTACGCCAGCCTCACGGGTGTAGTGTCGAACAATGCCCATCAACGCGGCATCATTAATCTTTAATTCGCCTTTGCGCAAGCCATTCGCCTTAATTTGCTTTGGCACCAAATAATTACGGGCGATGTTGAGTTTTTCGTCCTCTGTATAACCAGGAATTCGAATCACTTCCATACGATCCAGAAGTGGCCCGGGAATATTCATACTATTCGAGGTCGCAACAAACATTACGTCCGACAGATCGAAATCTACTTCAAGATAATGATCCGCAAAGGTATGGTTTTGCTCCGGATCCAGCACTTCAAGCATCGCCGAAGCTGGATCACCACGAAAATCCGTGGCCATCTTATCGATTTCATCTAACAAAAACAGTGGATTACGAGTACCAACCCGACTTAGATTTTGCACAATTTTGCCAGGCAGCGCACCAATATACGTTCTACGATGGCCACGTATCTCCGCCTCGTCACGGACACCACCTAATGCCATTCGTGTATACTTTCGGCCCGTTGCTCTCGCAATCGAACGGCCCAATGAAGTTTTACCAACTCCAGGAGGCCCCACTAAGCACATAATCGGACCTTTCAGCTTCTTAACCCGCTGCTGCACCGCCAAGTATTCAACAATACGCTCTTTAACTTTTTCCAAGCCATAGTGATCTTCATCCAACGTGGCCTGCGCTTTGGTTAAGTCGGCCACAATTCTAGAGCGCTTCTTCCAAGGCAGACCCACCATCCAGTCAATATAATTTCTAACTACTGTCGCTTCAGCTGACATCGGCGACATCATCTTCAGCTTTTCCATTTCTTTATTGGTTTTTTCTAATGCTTCTTTCGGCATTCCTGATTTAGCAATTTTGTTCGCTAATTCTTCATTTTCATTGGGTACTTCGTCCATGTCGCCCAATTCTTTTTGAATCGCTTTCATCTGCTCATTCAGGTAATACTCACGCTGACTGCGCTCCATTTGATGCTTTACGCGACCACGGATGCGTTTTTCAACTTGCAACAGATCGATCTCACCCTCAACCAGCTCAACCAGCTGCTCTAAGCGCTCTTTAACATCGGTGATTTCCAGAATCTCTTGTTTAGCAGATACCTTCAAACCAAGGTGTGCGGCCACCGTATCGGCAAATCTTGCTGGCTCATCAATGCTACTGAGCGAAGACAAAACTTCCGGTGGAATTTTTTTATTGAGTTTGACGTACTTATCAAACAAGTTGAGTAGCATGCGTGACAATAAGTCGACTTTCCGCTCATCATAATCTTCAGAAACAGGAATAACGGCAATGTTGGCAGTAAAGTATCGCTCATCAGTATTCACTTTTTTAATGAGTGCACGCTGTCCACCTTCAACCAGCACCTTCAATGTGCCGTCTGGTAATTTTAGAAGCTGTAAAATGGTAGCCAGCGTACCAATCTCGTATACATCATCCGCTCCAGGGTCATCAACTTCAGCACTGCGCTGTGCAACCAATAATACTTGCTTATCCGACTCCATTGCTTCGTCTAGCGCAAGAATGGATTTGTCGCGCCCCACAAACAGCGGAATCACCATGTGCGGATAAACCACCACATCCCGCAGTGTTAATACAGGTACATTTTTTATCATTGTTGCTCGTGTCATTTTAACCTCGTTGCTAATGCTTTATTGCTAGCATTTGAAAGATATTGGGATAGATAAGCCCAATCTCAACGGTAGGGTAGATAATAGTTACAAGAAAGCCCCAACACTTGCGGAAGGGGCTTTGGGAGATCTCTAATCAGCTGAAGAAACTTTTCGCTCCGGTTCAGCCTCTTTATTCTCATAAATGAGATATGGCGCACTCTCTCCTAGGATAACCGACTCATCCACCACCACTTTCGTCACGTTATCTTCTGAGGGCAAATCATACATAGTATCTAGCAAGATTTTTTCCAAAATCGTGCGTAATCCGCGAGCCCCTGTTTTTCGCTCCATAGCTTTTTTAGCAATGGCATGCAGTGCATCATCGCGGAAATCAAGCTCGCAACCTTCCATCTCGAACAGCTTACGATACTGTTTTGTCATGGCATTTTTTGGTTCAGTAAGGATTCTTACCAGAGACTCCGCATCTAATTCCAATAGTGTTGCTACCACAGGAAGTCTGCCAACAAATTCTGGAATCAAACCGTAACGAACCAGATCTTCTGCCTCAATTGCCTGAATCACATCACCAAATGATTTCTTACCATCTGCTTCTTTAACAATTGCTGAGAAACCAATACTGCCTTTCTCAGTACGATCCTGAATAACCTTATCCAGACCTGCAAATGCACCGCCAACAATAAACAAAATGTTCTTGGTATCAACCTGAAGAAACTCTTGCTGAGGGTGTTTTCTTCCACCAGCAGGTGGAACGGAAGCAACAGTCCCTTCAATAAGCTTCAGCAACGCTTGCTGGACACCTTCCCCAGACACATCGCGGGTAATGGAAGGATTGTCAGATTTGCGAGAAATTTTGTCTATCTCATCGATATAGACGATACCCGTTTGGGCCTTCTCTACATCGTAGTCACATTTTTGCAATAACTTCTGGATGATATTTTCAACATCTTCGCCAACATAACCCGCTTCGGTAAGTGTTGTTGCATCAGCCATAGTAAATGGCACATTCAACATTCTTGCCAACGTCTCAGCTAGAAGTGTCTTACCGCTACCGGTAGGGCCAACCAGCAAAATATTACTTTTAGCCAGCTCGATGCCATCTTTTCCGCCGCTATACTCCATCCGCTTGTAATGGTTGTAAACGGCAACAGATAAAACTTTCTTAGCTTTATCCTGGCCAATAACATAATCGTCGAGGAATTTATTGATTTCACGAGGTGTTGGTAAAGAATCGCGTTCTTCCTCGTCCTTTTCCTGCATCTCTTCACGAATAATATCGTTACATAAGTCAACACATTCATCGCAAACAAAAACCGATGGACCTGCAATCAGCTTTCTTACTTCATGTTGACTCTTACCACAGAAAGAACAATACAGCAGTTTTCCATTATCCTGATCGTCTTTTTTGTCTTTACTCATCCCAAGGACATCCCCGAATTCTTTGTTGAAGCGTATAGACCTCAACTTAATCAACTTCGCACAGAAAGTACAGCAATAACAGATAGAATATGGATTACTTATCTCGCCCTTACAATTCAAAATACGCGCAATATCTGACAATACGTATAGTGACAAACAATGGGCGCTTTCTAACAATTATTTAATAATTAAACCACACCTAAAAACAACAAAAGCCTGTTTAAGAACAGGCTTTACTAATAACTTAATGCTACGCTTCAATCAGCGTTTTTCCAGAATCTCATCGACTAAACCGTATTCAAGCGCAGCCTGAGCATCCATAAAATTATCACGATCCGTATCATTAGCAATTGTCTCTAAAGACTGTCCCGTGTGGTGAGCCAAAACCCGATTAAGCTCTTCACGGATTTTCAAGATCTCTTTTGCATGAATGTCAATATCTGAAGCTTGCCCCTGAAAACCACCTAGCGGCTGATGAATCATCGCGCGTGAGTGTGGCAGAGCAAAACGCTTACCCTTGGCACCTCCAGCTAACAATACCGCTCCCATACTAGCAGCCTGACCAATACAAATTGTACTGATCTCAGGCTTGATAAACTGCATGGTATCGTAAATACCCATACCCGCGGTGACTGCTCCACCCGGTGAGTTTATATATAGATGAATGTCTTTTTCAGGATTTTCTGATTCCAGAAATAACAACTGAGCAACAACCAGATTAGCCATGTAATCTTCAACAGGACCTACTACAAAAATAACACGCTCTTTAAGTAAGCGTGAATAGATATCGTACGAACGCTCTCCTCTGGAAGTCTGCTCGACTACCATTGGGACTAATCCTAGCGCTTGTGCGTCTAATGCACTTGTCATTGCATCGACTCCTTTAAAATTGTTGTTATGCGGCTGCTTGTTGCTGAGGGTTCATTAAATCTTCGAATTTAACTTTTTCATCAACTACCTTTGCTTGCTTAATCACCCAATCAACAATCATTTCTTCCATGACAGCTGCCTGGATGGTTTGCATAGCCTGCGGATTAGTTTTGTAATATTCAATAAGCTGATCTGGCTCTTCATACGTTGATGCTAGCGTGTTTAGCATTTCATCAATCTTGGCTTGATCACTCTTCAGCTCATTCTTGGTAACTATTTCGCCAACAATTAAGCCCAGCTTTACGCGACGTGCCGCCTGCTCTGCAAAAATCTCATCAGGCAAAGAAGACATGTCAGCGCCATTAGCATTTTCTGACATTTCATTACGCACATAACCAATTTCCTGCGTCACCAAAGCCTGAGGCAAGTCAATCTCATGCAAATCAGACAACCCGTCCATGACAGCCTGCTTAACACGGTTTTTCACTGCCTGGTCCATCTCGCGGGTCATGTTTTGCTTAATTTCTTCGCGGAAAGCATCCATATCGCCAGCACTTACACCAAACTTCTCGATAAACGCTTCATCAACTTCTGGAAGCTTCGCTTCTTTAACCGTGTTGACTTTAAGCTTGAACTGAGCGTTTTTGCCTTTAAGGTTTTCAGCAGGGTATTCCTCAGGGAAGGCAACCGTTATTTCTTTTTCCTTACCTGGCGCCAAACCGATCAGGCCTTCTTCAAAATCTTTAAGCATTCTGCCTGCGCCTAACTCCACGCTGAAGTCCTTAGCACTTCCACCCTCAAAAGCTTCGCCGTCAATTGAGCCTTCAAAATCGATATCCACGGTATCGCCATTTTTACACTTACGTTTCACTTCAACCCACTCTTTCTGCTGGGCGCGTAAGTTTTCGATCATCGTGTCGATATCTTTCTTCAAAATGCTTGTTTTTGGACGCTTTATCTCCAAAGAATCCATCGAAGCGATTTCGAACTCTGGGTAGATATCTACTTTTGCGATATAGGTAAGATCCTGACCACGTTCCAGAGACTCTGGCTCGATTTCAGGCTGACCAGCAACGCGTAAGCCTTCCTGCTCTACGGCTTCGTAGAATGTTTTTTGGAACGTCTCACCTAGCACTTCCTGATAGACAGAATCACCATACTGCTGACTGACAACACTTAAGGGCACTTTGCCAGGACGAAAGCCGTCAATCTTTACGCGGCCACGCAATGATTTCAATCGAGACTCTACTTCGCCGTCGATTTGATCGGCAGGAACAGTAATGGTCAACGTGCGTTGAATATTACCCGTGGATTCAATTGAAACTTGCATGCACAAAACCTCGCGTGCCACCGCATTAGCGATGGTAGATATATAGTCGATGAAACTCTATTACCCAGACTTGGGTGGATAGTCAAATGGTGCGAAAGGAGAGACTCGAACTCTCACGCCCTAGGACACTGGTACCTAAAACCAGCGCGTCTACCAATTCCGCCACTCTCGCATTTTTGACTAATCCGCTACCCGCCGTAAGGGCTGAGAGCGGCGATTATACATGGCTAACAAACGCTTGTGTATAACCTTATAAAAGAAAATTTGATAAAATCACGATTATGACCTTATCTAATTCAGTACATTAGTTGGGGTGGATGATGGGGCTCGAACCCACGACCACCGGAATCACAATCCGGGGCTCTACCAACTGAGCTACACCCACCATAGCACTAAACATTTACAACACCGAACCATGGCGCGTCCGGCAGGACTCGAACCTGCTACCCTCGGCTTAGAAGGCCGATGCTCTATCCAGATGAGCTACGGACGCATGCTCGAAAAAACGTGGTCGGGGTAGAGAGATTCGAACTCCCGACATCCTGCACCCAAAGCAGGCGCGCTACCAGACTGCGCTATACCCCGTTTCCAAGCTCTTTGACCAGCCAACTAGCTTGCTGTTCCAAAGAAGCGCGAATAATACGTTTGATGATAAATTACGTCAAGCATATTTTATGATTTTACTCCGCGATATTTAATAGCCATAACTCACATCATAACTTAGCCTTTTTAATTTCATTACAATGTGGGTAACATGCAGCCCTCTTATCTGTTTTCAGAGGAAATCCATGTCACATATGCAGTTCGAATTACTGAAAACCAGTGCGCAAAGTCGCCGTGGCCGCTTGCATTTCCCGCGAGGCACTGTTGAAACACCGGCTTTCATGCCCGTCGGCACTTATGGCACAGTGAAAGCCATGACTCCAGAGCAACTGGTTGGCATAGGCGCTGAGATTATACTTGGCAACACCTTCCATTTAATGCTCCGCCCTGGCACTGACGTGATTTCTGCTCACGGTGACCTGCACGACTTTATGCATTGGGAAAAACCCATCCTCACAGACTCGGGTGGGTTTCAGGTATTCTCATTAGCTAAAATGCGCAAGATCACTGAAGAAGGTGCGCACTTCCAATCCCCCGTGAACGGTGACAAGGTACTGCTAACACCTGAGTATTCGATGGAAGTTCAGAAGCAACTGGGCTCGGATATTGTTATGATTTTCGATGAATGTACTCCCTACCCCGCGACTTTTGATCAAGCCAATGAATCAATGTCTCTTTCGCTACGCTGGGCTAAGCGTAGTAAGCAAGCGCACGAAGGTAATCCATCCGCTTTATTTGGCATTGTTCAAGGCGGGATGTACGACGAGCTAAGAGAAGTCTCATCTGCAGGCCTCATCGACATAGGCTTCGACGGTTACGCCGTAGGCGGGCTTGCTGTGGGTGAACCAATGAACGAGCGCAATGAAGTGCTTGAAGCAACGACGCAGCACTTACCAAATGACAAACCACGTTATCTAATGGGCGTAGGAAAGCCTGAAGACATCGTTGAATCAGTAAAACGGGGCATCGATATGTTCGACTGCGTAATTCCGACCAGAAATGCTCGCAACGGATTTCTCTTTACGCGACACGGAACTTTAAAAATACGTAACCAGAAGCATCAATTTGACACAAGACCGATTGATGAAGACTGTCAGTGCTATACCTGCCAACACTACTCAAGATCTTATCTTCGCCATTTGGATAAGTGCAAAGAGATCCTTGGCGCCCATTTACATACCATTCACAATTTATTCTACTATCAGGAACTCATGCAAGGGATCCGTAAAGCACTTGATGAAAATCGTTACGAAGATTTCTGCAAAGAGTTTTACGCACTTAGAGATCAACGTGTTTCGACTGAAGAAAGCTAACCCACCCAGACAACCCTAAAACCAAAAAAGCCGCTCAAAGAGCGGCTTTTTTGTAGCATAGAGCAACGCTCAAAGAGCCAATTACATAATACCCATTTTCTCAAGCATTTCGATAGTCAAACCACCGGTAGGAAGATCATTATCTTTCTGGTAGTTTTCAACAGAGCTCAACGTTCCACGACCAATACTTCCATCGATAGGACCATTGTAGTAGCCAGCATCTTTCAACACTTGTTGGATTTGCTTGTTAGTATCACGTGTCATGTTCGTTTCGCACAAAACACGCTGCCATTCCATACGCTCACCAGATTTCTTAACTCTGGTTGAGATCGTGTCAAACACTGCTGGGATAACGGTACGACGCTCTTCTGCATCGCTAGAAACCGTTTGCACCTTAACTGTTTTGTACACAGCAGGAACTGCTTCTTCTTTGATTGCCGCTGGGGTATCAACAACTTGTTTCTTAACAGTGGTATATTCAGCTGGAATAGCTTTTAGACATATCTTGTTGCCCGTCGCTTTACCATCACCCGCAACATCTGCACTTCTCCAGACGAATGCCGCATCAGATTCTTTAGTTGTTACTTTAACCACATCGAATTGCGCAGGCATCTTAACGCGATCGGCAGCTGAATCGCTAACCAAACGGCTAACAGGAACAATCTCAGATTCAGCAGGAATCTCGACTTCTTCAACTGCAACTGGCGATCTTAGTACTGTCTTTTTAATCGTCTTGTACTTTGCAGGAATCTGCACCAAACACATGATATCGCCCGTAGTGTTGTCGATACGTGTGATTGGGCCAGTACCCTTCTTCCAGACAGCCTTCGCCGGCTCAACCAGGACCTGCTCTTCAATTACGTCATACTGAGCTTCAACCAGAACCTTGTTCTTGGCTGATGCTTTAACAACAATCGTTTCTTCAGCCTGCTCAAACTGAGCTGCTGCGATACTAATTTCTTCTGCTTCTTCTTTAACCAGCACTTCTTTTTCGGTGGTTACAAACTTAGCGGGAAGGTAGTGTTCAGTAAAACACTGTTCTGGCTGAGCAGAATCCAAATCAACGCCGTTAGTCTTAGCCGCTGCCAGCAATGCAGGACTAGCAGGAATACCACGACGGCCAAGGTCGGTTACCCATTCTGTTCTCGCGGGTGCTGTTTCAACTTCTTCAGTCACCGTTCTGTATGTAGCCGGGACTGCTACCAGCTTTGTTGATGCCTCTTTGACTAGTACTTCTTTTTCCTGAATATCATAGGTTGCAGGTATGATTTCAACAGAACTAGTCTCTGGCTTTACCATGACTTCCTCAGTTACTTCCTCAAAGACAGCAGGAACAATAACCTTAGAATAACACTCACCAGGCTTAGCATTTGGTAAAGTATCAGTGGCATCAACTCTATCGTTAGCTGATACGAACGAAGATGCGGGTATTAGTAAAGAAAGTATTGCGGCTGAGGCATAACTCTTGTTCAGCATTTGTGGAACTCCTAATATGGACTACTTGTATTATAAGATACGTAGTAACTGAAATGGGCACTTGTTGGAGCGTTCGCTCCTGTGATTATTTTCTGTATTCACGGCCGTTCAGACCGCGACACCCCTTTATAGATTGCCGACAAAGCATAATCCATAGCCGACGAATGGGCAACCCCAATTTAAGCGTATACAATCACAGTTGCCCTGAAAACAAATAACTTCCGGACACATATCGATCAATCGTCGTTATTCTCAGTTATTACAAAGTTACGTGTATGGTGCCGACGGCCGGAGTCGAACCGGCACAGCCTAGGGCTACCACCCCCTCAAGATGGCGTGTCTACCAATTCCACCACGTCGGCATAATCTTGAACTTACTGCTTTGGTGCTGCAGGAACGTCTGAGGCGTCAGCAGGCGCCGTCGTTCCAGCAGGTACCGGCACATCGGCTGGCACAGCACCGGACTCAACAGCCGGAGCTGAAGTGACTGACTCAACAACACTAGGAGCTGCGCCTTCAGGATGAGCAACAATCCAAGCCAGTAGCAATGAGTTAACAAAAAATATTGTCGCCAATATTGCTGTAGTACGGCTCATAAAGTTGCCAGAGCCACGGGAACCAAACACCGAGCCAGAAGCACCCCCACCAAAAGCGGCTCCTGCATCAGCACCTTTTCCGTGTTGCATCAATACTAAGGCAATGATTCCTAGCGAAACAATTAATTGTAAAATCAATAAAATGTTATAAAGCATAATAATTTGTTTTTAAGTTAAGCGGCCTGACAAATTGCCAGGAAGTCACCAGCTTTTAGAGAAGCTCCACCTATAAGCCCCCCATCAATATCCGGCATAGCGAGCAATGATGCTGCATTTTGTGGATTCATGCTACCACCGTAAAGAATCTGTGTCTTTTCAGCGATCTCGTTGTCATCTTTCGCCAGCAATGTGCGAATATCTGCGTGCACTGACTGAGCCTGCTCAGGTGAGGCCGTCCTGCCTGTACCTATTGCCCAAACCGGCTCATACGCAACGACTGCGCCAGACAGGCTTTCAATTCCATATTTGTCGATAACTGCAAGAATCTGACGATTAACCACAGACTGTGTGATACCTGCATCACGCTCTTCGAGTGTTTCGCCTACACAAAGCACTGGCGTTATGCCAGCTTGCTTTAATGCGTTGAATTTGTTTGCTACCTGCTCGTCGGTTTCCTGATGATAGCTACGACGTTCTGAGTGACCGACCAAACCATAACTACATTTAAAGTCTGCGAGCATGGCCGCGCTTATTTCACCAGTGTAAGCACCTGAGTCATGTTCTGAGACATCCTGCGCTCCCAAGCTAAGTGAATCATCGACCAACTTAGAAACCAAAGGTACATATATATAGGGTGCACAAACAGCCACTTTACAATTAACTGTTTTGGCACCAGAAATAATAGCACCAACCAACTCAGTTATAGATTGGTTTGAACCATTTAATTTCCAGTTACCTGCGATCAATGTTTCGCGCATTGCGACAGCCTATTTGCCAGTGGATTTACACAATCGCGAGAGGTTAAACTGACTGATCGGATAAATCAAATAATTCCGCTTGATTTGGAGTAAAAATATTTCATAAAATTTTAAATTAAGACTTTACCAAATATCACAATGTGAGTATTCTTCTGCCTTCACAAAATTAGCTGGAGAAGTGGCCGAGTGGCTGAAGGCGCTCCCCTGCTAAGGGAGTATACGGTTTATCCCGTATCGAGGGTTCGAATCCCTCTTTCTCCGCCATGTTAATTTTGAGAATAATGATTTGTATTACCGATTTAGGCATTGACATAAATTCTCAATACATTCATCATTCGCCGCCTTGAATATGCGCTGGTAGCTCAGTTGGATAGAGTATCTGGCTACGAACCAGAGGGTCGGGGGTTCGAATCCTCCCCAGCGCGCCATATTTCTGATCAAGACCGTCTAGTACGGTCTTTTTTTATATCAAAAACCACTAGTGTCCGGTTAAGAATTCCATGATGAGGTTAAACGCCTGAGCCCATCAGGTTTAGGGTAAAATATGAGTTGTCGAGACAGCACATTTAACCCTAA
>CALAJG010000279.1 GCA_937923375.1 uncultured Leucothrix sp. | reverse complement strand
TTATGATTGAGTGGCAATTGGATGTTGGTCAGTCGGATCATGCGAGGGAGACAGCGATCATTAGGAGAAACTCGATAAGCAAGAGCGAGATATTATACTGACCAAGCAGTTAGGTAAACCAGTACCCCGAATGATTAATTTGCTAACGTGCAGCTAACCATTTTTCAAGGTCTGTAAATACCTGATCTTTCTCTGGCTCATTGAACACTTCGTGATAAAGACCTGTGTAGCTTTTGTATGTTTTATCAGTTGAACCTATGGTATCAAAGAGCTCCAGCGCACCATCTGGATGAACAATCGCATCCTCAGTGCCCTGCAATATCAAAATTGGCAATGTAATGGTGGCGGCAGCCGCGTGCACTCGCTGCATAGCATTGACTAACTCCGAAGCCAGACGGGCAGAAGTTTGCCCTTTGTAAATCAGAGGATCGTCTAAGTAGGATTGAACCACCGCAGGATCACGCGAGATTTTCGTGGGATTAATCGGTAAAATACCAAACTTAGGTAACAATACCGCTAGCAGTTTGCCCATAATTATTTTTAGCTTCGGCACCCCATCACTGACTTTCAACGCTGGTGCAGAAAGTATAGCACCCGCAAAAAGGGTCTGATTTTTCAATAAATAATGGGAAACAATCAATCCGCCCATGCTGTGTCCCAATACAAATAGTGGATTCGGGCCATGCCATTCTTTGACCCGTTCAAGGAAAATATCAATTGTGTCGCTAAAGTCAGAAAAGGTTTTAATGTGCTTACGCACACCGTCAGATTTACCGTGGCCCATATGATCCACTGCGTAAATTGCATACCCCAGCGGGACCAAGCGATTAACCAAATTTATATAACGACCAGAGTGCTCACCAAGACCATGAATAAGTAGAATGGCTGCTTTGATTTCCCCATCGGGTAACCACGTCTGGTAGGCAATACAGGTATTGCGAGCGCCCTTAAATTGTCCATCTGAATGAATCATTTAGCAATCTTATCATGCACATCTTTAAATATTTCACCTAAATCTTCTGCTATTTCATTATCACTCTGAAAAAACTCGTCTGGCTCTAATCCTACTCTTACCTTTTCTCCATTAATCACTATTTCACACTCCTCCCCGCCAGCATAAGTTCCATCAAAACACATGCTGGGTAGATCAGTTGCTTGTACTGGCAATATAACGGCACTCAATAAAATGGCGGTTGATAATTTTTTCATCGTGATTCCAAATTGTTTCTGTTCAATAGCTACCATCGTAACGTAAGCAATCTTACTTAAATGTGAATGCAATAAACCCGTTAACTCCAAGTCATATAACCGCATATAAATGAAATCTTATAATGTAGGACAATCAAGCAGCGACCGCTGATCATATTTAATACAAAAGCTTGGTCGAGATATGATCAAATGAGAAATATATAAATACATAGGAAAGTCCGACTCAGATTATCAAAATTATAATCTGTGGGCACCACCTATCAGAATAAAAAATATCAGGGGTATAAAATGAAAATCATGCCAGGGGCGCTGTTTTCGTTATGCATCCTTCTTGTCAGCAGTACAGCATTTGCCATGCCAAATATTTCTTTTGGTCCGCTTGGTGTTGGATTAGTCGATGGTACTGCACCATTCGGAACTGCTCAGGAAGATTTGTCAGGTAATCTAATTCCATGTTCATCAGCATCTGCAACCGATATTGCAGGGGCTGACTGTGGTGAAAACAACCGGGTTGTACGGACTCAAGACGTTGCTACTCATTTATGGTCAATCTCAGTAAGCGGGGGTGCAGCAACAATTCCCCCAGGCGATCCGGTGCTCACTGATGTTGTTATAGAGCAAATATTTACACCCACAGCTAACGCTGAACTCTCAGTGCCTATGCCAGCAGCTTGTACTACCGCTGCTGGTGGGGGAACAAACCCACCCTCATCTGTGGTTCTCAATAGTAATGGAACCACGACGCTTACCTGTAACCTTGGTTCATTTGCTGAAGGTCAGGCCAGAATTTTTGGCGTTAGTGTCAAACCAACCGGTAATTCCTGGAATGGATCATCGTACACGTCAACACAACGAGTTTACTCTGTTGACACCTCGGGGAATCCCAATGCAACAGTCAACACTTTTTCTGACAATCGTCCGGTTACGATTTCTTCTGCACCGGCCTATGATTTGATTCACTCATTGAGTAGCACTCAGGCGATTCGAAATTACTCGGTGGGTAACAGAGACGTTGGCCAAGGTTCGGAGCCAGGCTTTTATGCCTACATGGGAATTAGGGTGGCTGCCACCAGAAAGTTCGGAGTAGAAACCATTGTTCAGCCAATTACGATTAATAATACTCTAAATGCAACCTCAACTAGCGTGAATGGGCCAGCCTACCCATTAGAATTCCATATAACACAATGTACACCCAACCCTACTGGCTGGGGCGGTGAGGTTTGGGGACGCGAAAATATCCGCACCGATCGGCCTTTAGAAGAGCATGTTATTGACTCAGGAACCTGTACTTATAGCCGCGATAATCCCGGAGATCCAACCTCAGGTTCTCATACAATCACATTGCAAGGCGCTGATCTATCCGGAACACGCTATCCAACCAAAGCAGTAGGCAACGTTGATCTAACTCCGGGCCCCTATTATGTGATCAACCATCGGGTGCAAATCTTCATACCCTTCAGATCGGTTGACCTTGCAGATGGTATTGCAGGCAATGGCACGGGGGTAACCTACCTCTGTAGTCAGGTTAATGATTTTGATCCGCAAAGTCCTTCAGGAACCAGCAACTACGGCACTGGTCAGGAAGAAGGTTACAACGGCGCTCCAATGCAAAACGGCACCCGAAGTAATAATAAGCTGGGGTGTACCGAGTTTAAGTTGAGTACCAGAGGTTCTTTCAGTAAACGAAATCTCCAATACTCAAACGATCGGGTTACCAGCTATCAATATACAGGGACATCTAGCTACCACTCAGGCGATGGCGAGCTTGAAGCAGGAAATACCCACCTTGGATGGGTTCTCGTTTATAACCGAGGTACTGCTGGTTTTAATAATCCCATTGCCTGCGATATATTTGACAATACGGTTCAACAGTTGACCGATCGTGGAAACACTGGTGGTACACCGGGCACCTATGCCTACATGGGTACCTATAATCCAAATGGGCATAACCCCGCCGACTATGAAATCCAATACGGAAATATTGACCTCACCGGTGACGACCCTCTCGATGGAAACCACGATGGCGTACGCGACTACGACCTCAATTCAGGTCGATTCAATGGCGACTGGTCTAAACAACGTGCGGCCCGCTGTGACGACAATAGTACGACCAACGGCTGGCATACTGACCCCAATCAGGTAACAGGTGGGATAGACGGAGTCAATGCAGCACGTGCCGTTCTAACAGCTGCTGCTAAAGCTGCTGGAAGAAACTTCGGCTCAGGGCATCAAATTCGTTTTGTTGTTCCGTTAATGGCAAGAAACACTTTTAATGGTGGCCCACATAATGGTCAAATTATTCCGGTCGGTACGGTACTGCCAAACTTTGGAGG
>CALAJG010000278.1 GCA_937923375.1 uncultured Leucothrix sp. | reverse complement strand
ACTTATCCTGTAAATATCGATGCGGCGATGAATTATGATTCTGACTTTGTATTGGGTGAACAAGCTGAAGAGCGCCTGATTCGTCAGGAGCTTAGAAAAGATGCTGCCAGGTTAATATTGCTGCGATTTAAAAGTCTTGTTCAATAGAGGCGAAAAAATGCGTGCCAGCAGTGAAAAATTCTGTTAGAAAGGCCGCTCAATTTATCGAGGTATAAACTGCGTGGGCGAGAAGACACGGCTTTACAGAATCAGCTTTATCAACAAAGACAAAGTTTACGATATCTATGCCAAACAGGTTTACGAATCTGACTTGTATGGGTTTCTGGCCATTGAAGAGATCGTCTTTGGCAATGCCAGTGAGATTCTTATCGACCCGAGTGAGGAAAAGCTTAAGGCCGAGTTTGGTGGCGTTAAGCGCAGTTTTGTGCCGCTTCACAGCATTATCCGTATTGATGAAGTCAAAGAGCGTGGTTTGTGTAAGATTACGGACTACGACAGCGGTGATAATGTAACTGTATTTCCTACGGCATCTGGTGGTAAAGGTAGCAGCGAATAATTTCAATAAATCGTTTAAAAGCACTAGCGCGAATCACCGTTTTTTATTATGATACGCGCTCTTTGGAGAGATGGCAGAGTGGTCGAATGCACTGGTCTTGAAAACCAGCGAGGGGTTAAACCCTCCCAGGGTTCGAATCCCTGTCTCTCCGCCAAGTATAGATTACAGGTTATCGACCACAACCTGTGATCACCCTAAGAAGCCCAGTTTTACTGGTTTTTTTTGTGCCTTTAGATAACTGGTCGCTCATTAAAACTACTTGTAATCAAATGCAGATGCATGTACGAATGCGTGTATTGGCTCTTGAAGAGAAGCCTGAAGAACACTGGGAATCATAGAATTTTCAGTTTGAGTAACGAGTATCGTGTGTTAGAAATTACCTACCAACTTAAGCTGAAAAGATATTTGAATTTAGGTTGGATTTTTTGGAAAAAGTTTTAAATTGATCTTGCCCAGAGGGGGTAAGATGCGGCACAATACGCGTCTTAATTTTGACGCCCGAACGGGAGAGTAAATTGCCTAATATCAAATCAGCAAAAAAACGTGTGCGCTTGTCAGAAGAGCGTCGTGTTCACAAGAAGCACTATACAACAACCATGCGTACTCAGATCAAGCGCGTAGTGACGGCCATAGAAGCTGGTGACAAAGCGGCTGCCTCTGAAGCATATACTGCTGCAGTACCTTCAATTGATTCAGGTGTGTCAAAAGGACTCATTCACAAGAATAAGGCAGCTAGACATAAGAGCCGCTTGAATTCTCGTATTCGCGCGCTTTAATCGTTAAGCGGCGAATTTAAAGGCCGGCTTAAGCCGGCTTTTTTGTGCATATTTGTATGCATTTACATAGAATAATAAAAACTAAAATGTAACGTCAGACCATTAGGCTGTATAGTTCATTTGGGGATGTAGGAGAGGTGTATCTCTGTAATCTGTAAAAACTAGGACTACAAATAATGTTCAGCAGATTGGTTGCAAGACTTATTGATTGGTTAATTGCTATATTTATAGTATGCGCGCTGTTGTGGTTCTTTATCACACAGCCGATTCTGCCAATGCCTACCTCCGATGACCTTCCCGAGGTCAATGCTGCAAACTTAAAAAACCATGTCATCAATCTTCAGAAAATTGCGACTTCACAGCAATTGATGAAAGAGTCATTAAGCACTGATAGTTATATTTACGCTTATCTAAAACGCATTGGAAAACCTACTAAACAAGGCTTTGTGGGTATGAGTGGCCGCTATAATAATGTCAGTCTGTTAATGGGGCCAAATACAAACCAGCGAATCGTCATTGGCGTTCAATACTCTTCACCAAAAGGGATTGCTCAGCAACACTGGAATTATAGTGGGGTGGCTGCTTTATTAGAAGCGGCCAGGGTGCTAGGGGCAAATAAAGATAAGCTCCCAGTCGCAGTAGAGTTGGTTGCTTATGCGACTGCAGGTATGGTGGCAAATGGAACGCTGGATATGGGGAGCTTTCACCATGCTAAGGCACTTAAAGATAAAAAAATTGATATTCAACTGATGTTGGCGTTGCGCAGCGTTGGATACTATCGAAGGGCAACAAACTCTCAGCGTTATCCATTTTCCTTCATGAAAATGCTATATCCTGATACCGCTGATTTTATTGGCTTGTCGAGCCGATTAGATGACTTTGGGGCAATTCGATCTGTTAAGCACAGTTTTAGTCGAATCCCGGATCTGGCAGTTGAGTCCTTAAGTGCGCCAGAAAATTTCCCGTTGGTTGGTGGCTCCGATCATGAAAATTATTGGTTGCACGACTTTACCGCATTACAGGTGAGTGACCTCTTAGAATATCGAGTGCCAGAAAATCAAGCCTCTAATAAGGCAATTTCTCTGGACTATCAAAAGATGTCGCGTGTTGTTCAGGCCTTATACCAGACTATTATGGATAGTGAGAGCGCCGGTAGCAGGTCTGATGAAAATTTGTTTTCAAAGTATTTCGCACAACTGAAGTCATTTTTTTAAGTAGATAAATATCATGACTGCCGGCTTGCTTAGCCCTTGAAAGACAAAAAGCGTCTGATTTGTGAGTTTTCAGTCCGCTTTTTAATTGTGTGACCTCTGTTTAACTTGCAGCAGTGGCTTCTGCAGTAACTACTTCAGCGATACCGGCGGCAAGCATTGCAGTTTCATTTTCATCCTGGCCTTCAACCATAACCCTGATCAATGGTTGAGTTCCAGATGCACGAAGCAATACCCGACCACGCTTACCTAGCTGTGTTTCTGCATCATTAACCGCCTGCTGTATCTGGTTGTTACTCTCTACATCAACTGAACCACTAAGATCTACATTGATCAATGTCTGAGGATATTTGGTCATAACATGTTTGAGTTCATGTAAAGAGCGGCCTGTCTCAATAACTGCTCTCAGCACCTGTAGTGCAGCAATGGTTCCGTCTCCTGTCTCGATCCTATCGCGGATGATTATGTGCCCAGATGATTCTCCGCCTAGAATGCCATTATTTTCTATTAACTTTTCCATAACATAGCGATCACCGACATTGGCGCGATGGAAATTCAGTCCCATCCCTTCAATTGACTGCTCAAGCCCAAGGTTGCTCATCAATGTGCCGACTATATCCTGACCAGAGGTTTCGTCATTCATACGATGTTTAGTGATGATAGCTAGTATTTCATCGCCGTCAATGACTGCACCGGTATGGTCGATCATCATGAGGCGGTCGCCATCGCCATCCAGCGCAATGCCAAGGTCAGCTTCATGCAAGATGACCTGTTTCGATAGCATATCAAGTGAAGTAGCGCCGCACTCATGGTTGATGTTCAGCCCGTTTGGAGAGTTGGCAACAGTAATGAGATCGGCCCCAAGCTCTGACAAAATATGAGGTGTTACGTGGTAAGTGGCACCATTGGCGCAGTCCACAACGATTTTTAAACCTTCTAGTTTGATATCAGACGGTAGTGCGCGCTTACAAAATTCGATGTATCTACCCGTAGCATCATCGACCCGGACAACCTTGCCGAGCTTGGAAGATTTTACCGTCACAATATCTTGCTCTAGATAGCTTTCGATTGCTAATTCGGTCTCGTCCGCCAGCTTTGTTCCATTAGATGAAAAAAACTTTACACCGTTATCTTGGTAAGGATTGTGTGATGCGCTAACTACGATGCCAGCCGATGCTCTGAAAGTCTTTGTGAGGTAGGCTATCGCTGGGGTTGGCATTGGACCAAGTAATCGTATATTTACGCCTGCAGCAACTAATCCGGCCTCTAATGCTGACTCCAGCATATAGCCTGAAATTCTTGTATCTTTACCGATAACGACTAACGGATTTTTTTGATTAGCGAGAACCTTTCCTGCAGCCCATCCAAGTTTCAGAACAAAGTCTGGTGTCATTGGATAAGTGCCAATTTCGCCTCGAATACCATCGGTACCAAAGTATCTTCTATCCATAATTAGTTTCCTAAGATTGTAATTTTTATTATTTAATAGATGAAATCAGTTATCAGTAACTTTTCAGCTCCTCGAGTTGGTAACCGCCCAGAGTTATCAGTGAAGACAACTCTGGGCACATTTTTGTCAATGTGAGCTTGCAGGGTCAGCATTGACCACTTCGTCAACAACATCTGCATTCTCTTCAATAACAGTTCCACCATCTCCACCATCTTCTGGATTATCTTCGTCGTTCCAGTCTTCAGGTGGGGTAGGTGGTTTACCACTCATGATCTCTTTGATCTGATCGCTGTCGATTGTTTCGTATTTGATTAGTGCTTCTGCCATTAAATGCAATGTGTCGATATTCTCTTTCAAAATAGTTTCTGCACGATCATAGTTTCGATCAATAAACGAACGTACTTCAGAATCAATCGACTGAGCAGTCTCATCAGACATTTGTTTGTGAGAGGTTGTCGCGCCACCAAGGAAGATTTCACCTTCTTCCTCACTGTAGGCCAGTGGTCCAAGTTTCTCTGAAAGTCCCCACTTGGTCACCATATTTCGGGCGATAGCCGTAGCTCGCTCGATATCATTTGAGGCACCGGTAGTGACGCTGTCTTTTCCAAAAATCATCTCCTCAGCAATACGACCGCCGAACAGTGTAGATATTTGACTTTCCAGCGATTGCTTACTGTGACTAAAACGTTCTTCTTCAGGAAGGAACATCGTGACTCCAAGAGCACGACCACGCGGAATGATTGTTACTTTATAAACAGGATCATGGTCTGGAACTTTAAGGCCGATAATAGCGTGACCAGCCTCATGATAAGCAGTATTGCGCTTTTCCTTTTCATTCATCACCATTGATTTGCGTTCTGCGCCCATCATGATCTTGTCTTTAGCTTTTTCAAACTCTTCCATATTAACCGTGCGCTTCTCGCTGCGAGCAGCGAATAGAGCTGCCTCGTTAACAAGATTGGCGAGATCAGCACCTGAGAACCCTGGTGTGCCGCGAGCTAATAAAGACGGTTTTACGTCGTTGCCCAAAGGTACTTTGCGCATATGAACTTTCAAGATTTGCTCACGACCACGTACGTCTGGTAATGGAACCACTACCTGACGATCAAAACGACCCGGTCTTAACAGTGCAGGGTCCAGTACATCAGGGCGGTTGGTTGCAGCAATAACAATAACGCCTTCAGTCCCTTCAAAACCGTCCATTTCAACCAGCAGCTGGTTAAGCGTTTGCTCACGCTCATCATGACCGCCACCAACGCCTGCGCCACGCTTGCGTCCAACAGCATCAATCTCATCGATAAAGATGATGCACGGCGCGTGTTTTTTGGCTTGTTCAAACATGTCGCGAACACGTGAAGCACCTACACCCACAAACATTTCAACAAAGTCTGATCCGGAGATGCTGAAGAATGGGACCTTGGCTTCACCCGCGATCGCTTTAGCTAGCAGGGTTTTACCGGTACCGGGCGACCCGGCTAGTAATACACCTCGGGGAATTTTTCCGCCAAGCTTCTGGAATTTACTGGGGTCACGTAAGAATTCGACGAGTTCAAAGACTTCATCTTTAGCTTCTTCACACCCTGCAACATCCGCAAAAGTCACTTTCACCTGATCTTCCGTCATCATGCGAGCCTTGCTCTTACCAAATGACATCGGGCCGCCTTTACCGCCGCCGCCTTGCATTTGACGCATGATATATATCCAAAGTCCCACTATGATTAGGAATGGAATCGTGTTAATGAGTATGTCGACTAGGATATTACGACCCTCAGGAGGATCGACCTGTACCTGCACATCATTAGTCAGTAATTCATCATACATCTTAGGGTCATTAAGAGGTGCATAAGTCGTAAATGTTTCGTTGTTGCTGGTATAACCAACAATAGACTGCCCCCTAATTTCGACGTTTCGAATCTCTTTGTTCTTTACGCGATCAAGAAATTGAGAATAAGCCAAATTATTGGATGTGGATGTAGGTTCTTGAAACTTACTGAAAACTCCAATCAAAACCAGAGCGATCACCACCCACATCAAAATATTTTTGTTTAATTCGCTCAAGAAAAAAGTCCTCTATTAAGCTATTTAGGTATCCACTTTAACGCTATTCTAACACGCTTTAAATAACATCATTGTGCTAACTGGTTGTAGAAAAATATCGCCGTGCTACGACGTATACTTCCCGACTACGTGCTCTGGATGCTTTCGGTTTGCGTATTTTTACCTGTCGAAAGTTTTGTCTGACTTCTTTAAGGTACTCATCCGAACCGGCTCCCTGGAACAACTTGACGACCATCGTTCCGTTCTCTATGAGTATTCGTCGAGAAATATCTAATGCAAGTTCACACAGATATATCGAGCTCGGTTGATCAATTGCATCGTTACCACTAAGGTTGGGGGCCATATCTGAAATTACAATATTAGCCTTATCATTTCCTATTAAATCTAAAATTTCATTAAGAATACGCTCTTCGGTAAAGTCCCCTTGAATAAAATCGACAAAGGGTAGCGGATCAATAGGTAATATATCACTAGCAATGACGCGGCCATTCTTGCCCACTAATTCGACTGCATACTGGCTCCAACCTCCTGGTGCCGCGCCAAGGTCAACTACAGTCATCCCTTGCTGTATCAGGCGGTCTTTTTCCTGAATTTCTTTGAGTTTGTAGATGGCCCTTGATCGGTAGCCCTCTTTTTGTGAGCGTTTTACATATTCATCATCAAAATGTTCTTGTAACCAACGAGTACTGCTTTTGCTTCGGGCCATAACGTCATACAATCCGCGAATGGAATTAAATACTAAACAAATTAAGCAACTGAAGTCTCTTGGACACCAATTAAGCCCAATTGTTACAGTCGGGCAGCACGGAATGAAAGAGAGTATAAATACCGAGTTAGAATTGGCGTTGAATTTTCATCAGTTGGTAAAGATCAAAGTGGGTTTGGGTGATCGCGATAAGCGTAATGAGCTCATCGATTCCTTGGTTCAACATCATAAGGCTGCGCTTATCCAGCGAATCGGTAACATTGCTTTGCTGTATAAAAGGAATAGCGAAAAACCATCCGTTCTGAGTAGTTAGTCTAAATTGTTGTGCTCTCGGTCACAGAAGGGAGCATTCTTAGTATGTTTACAGCCGCACAGGCCGTACTTTTTGGTCTCATCGGCAGTAAATTTCATTGGCGTAAACTCTGTATCTTTATGTGAGCCATCGCAGAAAGGCTGCTTTTCTGAGCGGCCACAGGTGCACCAGAAATAGTTTTTCCCTTCTTCTAGTTCAACCACGAAAGGGCCTTTCTTAGCAATGACAGGATTAGTTCTGTGCGGCATGACTTTCTCCAAAGTACTTGTTCATTAACTCATTTTAAGATCGATTTTTTATCAAAAAGCCCCTTATGTAGGGGCTTTAATGTATCTATCAAGATAGGTTTTTGCGACGCGACTAAAATGGGATGTCATCATCGAAGTCGTCAAAGTTTTGCGCAGCTTGAGGGGCCTGATTAGGTTTCTGCTGCTTTGCTGGTCTGTTCGACTGCTGCGGAGCAGAGGACTGGTCAAATGAGTCGCTTCCACCACTACGGCTCCCCAACATTTGCATTTCAGAGCAAACGATTTCAGTTGTGTATTTGTCCTGACCGCTTTGATCTTGCCACTTCCGGGTTCTCAGCGCGCCCTCAACATAAACCTGTGAGCCTTTTTTTAGATATTCTCCGGCAATTTCAGCTAGGCGATTAAAAAACACCACTCTGTGCCATTCAGTTTTGTCGACTCTTTCACCGCTGGTCTTGTCCTTCCAGCTATCGGTAGTGGCTATACTGATGTTAGTTACTGCGCCACCTGAAGGCATATACTTTACTTCTGGGTCGTTACCCAGATTTCCAACCAGAATGACTTTGTTGATGCCTTTGGCCATCGTGAATTCCCTAAATTATGATTATTGGTTTTCAATGTTTACTTAGCAGAAATTATACCGTCTTAAGCTGTCACTTGTCAGTTACTATCACCAGACTTTGACTGTTGGTCTTTCAGTGCTTCCATAATAAGATCTACCTGTGACCGGGTCGAGTTGGTCGTCGGCTCATTTGAAGTAGGGGAAACCATAGCCGATCCTGTCGTAGGCAAGCTAGGCGTCACTGTGTTTCCGGACGTAGGTGCCTGACGTGGCTCTTCTGTCAAACTATCAACCTGCGTTTGCTCAATTTCCAGGGCTTGCTCTGAGGAATCTCCTGAGGTGTCAGTTGTTTTGTTTTGTTGCTGTATGCTCTTAATGGCTTGCTGAGCTTCATTGGCTCGTTTCTTCTCCTTGTCTAACTCTGCTTTCATTTCTTCAAGGCGCACTCTCTCAGTTGCAAGCTCTTCTCTTTCACGCATCTGTTTAAGTTTAGCTTGTTGAGTTTCATCTTTTTCTTGTTGAGTTGGTGTAATAATGATTTCAGCTTTTATTTCTGGCGCAACAATGGTTTGTTGCGTTTGTTCAATGGGTGCGCCCGTGCCAAATAGTCGGTTGCTAATTTCTTTAAGCTGTATGTCGGGGGATTTAAAGAACAAGAACCAGATAAAACCCAGTACAAAAAAAACCAGAAGTGAGTTCGCTAAAATGATGAAATAGAAAAAGAATGATGATTTGTTGGTAGATTCCTGAGTCTGAGCCTGAATGGGTGTGGGCTTAGGGATCTCTTCAATTTCACTTGGATTACTATAGAGTAGGGGATTTCTACGCACGTCTCAAATACCTTTGGTTTTATCGGCTTGTAGGCTAATTAATTTTACTAACAACGCCATTCGCAAAGGTAAGAATCAAGTTTTTTTGTTCTGATCTTACACCCCGCTCATTGGAGTAGTATAAATAATCCCAGCGATTTGCCCGAAAATCGTCTTGCATTAGCGGCGACCCCAGGGTTCTAATGACTTGTGACTTGCTCATACCCACTTTAATGCGGGACACCGAGCTTTGCTCTAATGCATTTCCCTGTTGTATGACCGGCCTGTAGGTAGTACAAGCAGCGATTAAGAAGGTCAAAGCAGGTATTAAAAGTAATCGTTTCATAGGGTATATTGTTTCTCTAATTCAATCAGAAATTGCATGGGGAGACTAACACACCCAGTATTCTAGCTTAGCTGAGGCAGGCTGCAAGGCAATTATTTACGCTTATACTTGTATTTTTTGAGCCATTTGGCAAATTAAATTAATTTTCAACTTTTTAAATGCTTACGACTCGGGCTATAATGCTCGGCTACTTAATGAATATTTTGTTTTGAGAAATCGAATTTTATGCCAAACGTAAAGATCAGAGAAAACGAGCCGTTTGAAGTTGCACTGCGTCGTTTCAAGCGTACCTGCGAGAAAGCGGGTGTTGTTGCTGAAGTTAGAAGTCGTGAGTTTTATGAAAAACCCACTTCTATCCGCAAGCGCGAGAAAGCAGCTGCGGTTAAACGTAATATCAAGAATTTGAAGCGTGAGATAAATCGACGAACTCGCCTTTATTGATTGGCTTTTGCTGAACTGTAACGCGATTGCTCGATTACAGTTCAGCAGTTAAACTCCACGCCAATTGTTGACTGGTCAGTCACCAGTTATAGCAGATCAGCACTGATCGGCTTCTCCTTCCCTTCCCACATCTTGCTACCAAAGGGCACAATATCTATATGCCTTCCCATGCCTTAAAGAATGACCGTTATCTCCGTGCTCTACTAAAGCAACCTGTTGATACAACGCCTGTATGGATAATGCGTCAGGCAGGTCGCTATTTGCCTGAGTACCGTGAGTTGCGTAAGCAGGCTGGTAGCTTTATGGACTTGTGTACTAATCCTGAGTTAGCTTGTGAAGTTACTTTACAGCCCTTGCGGCGTTTCGACTTAGACGCGGCGATTCTGTTTTCGGATATCCTGACGATACCAGATGCCATGGGGCTAGGTTTATATTTTGCTGAAGGGGAAGGTCCAAGGTTTGAAAGGCCGCTAAGAAGCTTTGCTGATGTGGACAAGCTAGGTATCCCCGATCCTGAGCTGTCACTGTCCTATGTTACTGATGCAGTGAGGACAATTCGCAAGGCGCTAGATGGGAGTGTCCCGCTTATTGGTTTCTCCGGTAGCCCTTGGACACTTGCAACTTATATGGTTGAGGGCGGAACTAGCAAGGATTTTTCTAAAGTCAAAGGGATGCTCTACAGCAACCCTAAAACTCTCCATTTGCTGCTCGATAAATTAGCCGACAGTGTTGTTTTGTACCTCAATGCGCAAATTGCTGCCGGAGCCCAATCAGTCATGGTATTTGATACGTGGGGCGGGGTGCTTAGCCCACACGTGTATCAGGAGTTTTCACTGCACTATATGGCCAAGATTGTTGACGGTTTGCAGCGCGAAGCGGAGGGTAGGCAGGTACCTGTCACTTTGTTTACTAAAAATGGCGCGCGTTGGGCTGATTCAATAGCGGCAACAGGTTGTGATGGTATTGGTGTTGACTGGACAACTGATCTGAAAGAAGTCGTTGCAGCAGTTGGAGATAAGGTCACCTTGCAGGGTAACATGGATCCTTCAGTACTTTATGCTGATGGTGAGACGATTCGTCAGGAGGTTAAGCGTGTATTGGAAGACTTCGGCGAGAAACCTACAGGCCATGTCTTCAATTTAGGTCACGGAATTCACCAGCACGTAAACCCGGACCATCTGAAGGTCTTGGTTGATAGTGTTCATGAGTACGGTAGAAAAACCTAATTAGTACTAGTCTCCAGATTTAGTAAACGAATCATTTCAAGCAGTTGTTGATCTTCACTAAGTTCTTGCTGTTGACTTGAAGCTGCCGGCCTCTGGGAAGCTACTGCACCCTGCGATTGAGTAGCAGAAGCAGCCCCAGGAACCTCTTCACCATTTAGACGTGCTTGATGAATAGCTCTGAGCCTATCTCTCTCCATCAGCTTCGCCAGTGCCACCGGTACTTCCGGCGGAGGGGCAAGCTGTGGTGGCACATAACTGCTACCGATAGATTTAAGACGTGCTAACTCCTTTTGGCGCGCGGCTACTCTACGATTATAGTTATTTAGCTTTTGCTGGTATTCAGCCCTTAGGCGAAGATTTTGCCGTTCCTGCGCCTTGTCTTCAACAGTGTAAAGAAACTCATCCGGATGCAATTCCTTATAGGCAAGGAATTCCTCTTCTGTTGGAATCTGTGTATCAATTACCTTTTCAGTCACAGTTGCTACAGTCAATTCACTAGGAGGAAAGCCATTTCTTACGTCGATAGTTATATCGACCATTCCTCTTGGGGGCTTCTGCCATTTGGCCTCCGAGCTGCCTTTAAGAGCAGATTGCATAAAGTCAATCCAAAGGGGGAGGGCCGCTTTGGTTGATGTTTCACCTTTTCCCAATGGAGCCAGATCGTCAAATCCCATCCATACTGTGGTAACTTTCCGTGGTGTGAAGCCAGCAAACCAAGAGTCTCTTTGGTCATTTGTCGTTCCGGTCTTACCAGCCAGATCATTGCGCTTTAGTACCCTGCTGGCCTTTGCTGCGGTGCCAGAGCGGGCGACATCTCTTAGCATACTAGTGATTTGGTAATGTACGTAAGGCTCAATAATGCGTTTGGCAACCGGGTTGCCATTAATGGTGCTCGGCATATTTGGTGCTTCAAGTTCTGTCAGCTTAGGTTTTGGGCACTGTGAGCACGCTGTATCTGGTTTATTTCGAAATAAAACACGATTATCCTTGTCGACAATCTTGCGAATAAAATAATTGTTAACCTTGAATCCACCATTAGCGAAACTGGCGTAGGCTGTTGCGATTTCAAGTGGTGTGACCGAACCAGTGCCCAGCGATAATGTTAGATCCTGAGGTATGGCCGCATCAGTAAATCCAAAACGGCGTGCATAGTTAGTCGCATGCTCTATGCCAATTTCCTGTAATAGTTTTATAGAAACAATATTGCGTGATTTTTTTAGTGCGTGACGGAGCAAAGTAGGGCCATGAAACTTTTCATCAAAGTTTTGTGGTGACCAAGTACTGCCCGGGATGACAATTTCCTCATCTTTGAGCACACTGCCGGGTGAGTAGTCCCCGGTCGCTAACGCTGCGCTGTAGACGAAAGGCTTAAAACTGGATCCTGGTTGGCGTTTTGCTTGCAGTGCTCGGTTAAACTTACTGTAAGTAAAATCAAACCCTCCTACCATAGCTTCTATCGCGCCGTCTTTAGGATTGACAACCGTTAGCGCTCCGGTCACTTTTGGTAGCTGGCTGAGCTCCCAAATACGCTCCTCATTTCTGCTAACCCAAACGACATCTCCCGGTGAGAGTACGTCTCTAACCCGTTTAATTTTGGGGCCTTGGCGGTTTTCATCGCGATAGCGCCGTGCCCATTTTACTTCTTTTAAACCTAAGGTAATGGGAGTCATACTGCCACGTCGCTGTAATTTAGCGGTGTCATTATCGCTTTCTAGTACAATGGCTGGCATCAGCGCTTGATAATTATTGTAGGTTTCAAGCTTTTTACTCCGACTAGCTTCATCGGCAAATTCGTTAAGATTTAGTTGCTCTAACGGGCCACGATAGCCATGGCGCTTGCTGTAGCTAATCAGGTGTTTACGGACTGTTTGCAGTGCTAGTTCTTGCTGGCGGCTATCCAACGTGGTGTATATCTTGAGGCCGAGCGTATACATATTTTCGACGCCATAACGTTCTAATGCATCGGCTCGGGCCATCTCTGCCATATATGGCGCGTAGGTTTGAGATTCCACCTGATACACTTTTGCAGATACATTCTCCGCAATAGCTTGCTCGTACTGCGCTTTATCAATGTACTCCAGTTCATACATTCGCTGTAAAATGTAATCGCGACGAATTTTAGCGCGCTTAGGTTGCCTGATTGGGTTATAACGAGATGGTGCTTTAGGCAGGCCAGCTATCATTGCCATTTGGGCTAATGTGAGGCCTTTTAGTTTTTTTGCGTAGTAAATCTCAGCGGCCGAACCAACCCCATAAGCTCTGTTTCCGAGGAAAATTTTATTGAGATATAGCTCAAGGATTTCGTCTTTTGTGAACTCTTTTTCAATTTTGAATGCTAAGAACATCTCTCTAAGCTTACGGTCAGCTGTTCGCTCAGAGGTCAAGAACAGGTTTCTTGCCAGTTGCATAGTGATAGTACTTGCACCCTGTGAAACAGAGCGACTTTTTACTGCAGAAACGACAGCACGGATGACGCCTTTAAAATCAACACCATAGTGTTCCCAATACCTTGCATCTTCAATGGCGATAAATGCATGGATCATATCCTTCGGTACTTCGTCATAAGTCACTGGTCGTCTGCGGAATTGGCCAAATTCAGCGATCAGTTGGTTTTCCTTGCTATAAACCTGGATAGGTAGCTGGAGCTGCGTTCCCCGGAGTTGCGCAACTCTTGGTAAATTGGGTTCATAATAGAAATATAATGCTGTAAATAAGGTAGTACCCAATGCAAATAACATGACTGCTGGTGCAAAAATGCTCTTAAAAAAGAACAAAAAAAACCTTGAAAATATTCCTTTCTTTTTCTTAGTTTTGTGCGTCTGTATTAGCGGCGCTTTAGATTTTTTTTTAATATATAACATGTCTGAATCTTGAGGTGGCTAGGACTTATTTAGTCGCTTATCTTTAAACCGTCTATCTGAGAATAGTCCACTCGGAGGGTTCAGGGTAGACTATTTTTATGGTTGTAGCTACCATTGTGACATAAATATAGATTCTGGCGCAGGCTGAGAACCTAAAAAATAATAAAAATAAGATGGCGGTACCTAATCAGTGTTTTCTTTTAATAAAAAAAGTGGGCTTCTTGGGATTGATATCAGTTCCTCGGCTGTAAAGCTCATTGAGCTTTCCCAGAAAGGTGGCTCATACCGGGTAGATAGCTATGGTGTTGCTTCACTGCCTGAGGGCGCGGCTTACGAACGGGATATTGTCGAAGCAGACCCTGTTGGCGAAGCCATAAAGCGAGTGCTTAAACAAAGCCGTACTAAAACCCGTCGATGCGCACTGGGTATCCCATCATCAATGGCGATCAATAAAGTGATAGCTATGCCAGCCTCTATACCCGCATCCGAAATGGAAGCTCAGGTTACCCTTGAGGCAGAGCAATATATTCCCTACCCTATGGAAGAGGTTAACTTTGACTTTGAAGTTCTGGGCCCATCAGAGCAATCGCCTGAAATGGTCGATGTTTTGCTTGCTGCTACACGGACTGAAAATGTCGAAATTAGATTAGCTGCTGCGGAAATGGCCGGTTTGACGGTCGATGTTGTTGATCTGGAATCACATGCCATCGAATTGCTATTCACTACCTTAGTAGACGATGTGGTTAAGCATGATACGGTTGCCCTGGTTGATTTTGGATCGTCCATGACAGGCGTTAACGTTTTTGAAAACGGGCGGGTAGTCTTCTCTCGTGAACAAGCTTTTGGTGGTAAGCAGCTGACTGAAGAAATTATGCAGCGCTATGGTTTGCCCTATTCAGAGGCAGGTTTAGCCAAGAAGAATGGTAATCTTCCTGAAGGGTATATTCCTGAGGTTCTCGATCCTTTTAGAGAAAACATGGTTAGGCAAGTACAGCGGTTCCTCCAGTTTTACCACGCCTCAACTCAGCAAGGTAATGTCGATAAAATTCTCCTATCAGGTGGTTGTGCCAGCATCCCCGGGATTGATGAGCAAATTCAGGATGCAACGGGTGTTGCGACCACGCTAGCCAACCCATTTTCGAATGTGGTGCTAAATTCGCGTGTTAATCCCGCCCGTTTTACAAGTGATATCCCTGCAATGCTGGTATCAACAGGTTTGGCGCTTAGGGGGATTTTGTAATGGCCGGATTAAATTTACTGCCTTGGCGTGATGAAGCGCGCAAAGAGAGCCAGAAAAAGTTTGTAATTATGGTGGTCAGCTCCATTGCCGTTGCGGCGACTGGGGTTTTTGGTGCTTACAGCTTTTATCAGAATCAGATTGATAGACAGAATACACGCAACAGTTATCTAGAGTCTGAAATTAAAGATTTAGATAAGACGATCGCTGAAATTAAAAAGCTTGATGTAACGCGTAAAGCTCTACTTGATCGGATTACGATAATTGAAGGATTACAATCGACGCGTCCCGGAATCGTGCATTTGTTTGATGAAATGGTTAAATCTATGCCTAAGGGGATGTATCTCACCAATCTTGAACAAAAAGAAGGCAAGATTAAGCTTGAAGGTAAAGCTGAGTCGAATGCGCGGGTTTCTAGTTACATGAATCGCCTGGATATGTCTCCGTGGCTCAGTTCTTCTGCACTAAATATCATCTCGATTGATACACGCAAAAAAACGGATAGGCTGAGAAACTTTAGTTTGAGTGTTACACAATTACTCAAGTCAGGTGGTGACGAGGAGAATGACAATGGCAATTGATTTACAGGAACTCAATAGTCTAATTGACGATCCGGCTAATGTTTCGATGCCTGTCAAAGTGCTGGCCATCTTGGCAATCTGTGGTTTAGTTCTGTTTATGGGATACAAGCTAATAATTGTCGATAAAATGTCGGAACTGGATGGTCGTGTATCTAAGGAGTCGACATTACGTCAGACTTTTGAAACTAAGCAGGCCAGAGCAAATCAGCTACCTGCTTATAGGGCTCAACTAAAAGAAATGCAGCTTTCATTTGGTTCTTTGATGAAGCAGTTGCCCAGTGGTACAGAGATTCCTGGATTGATATTGGATATTTCTGAAAAAGGCTTATCCAACGGATTAGAAATCGAGTTATTTCAACCCAAGCCAGAGCAGCAAAAAGAGTTCTACGCTGAAAAGCCAATTATGTTGAAAGCAAATGGAACGTATAATCAACTGGCGGCATTTGTAAGTGACATTTCTGGCTTACCCAGAATTGTAACAATTTCTGATATCCGTTTGGCTCCTGAGAAAGTAGACCAAGATAAAAAGAAAAAAGGCAAGGTTCCGTTTAGGCTTACCATGGAAGCCATGATCAGAACCTATCGTTATCTTGATGAAAATGAAGAAGGTGGCAGCTAATGAATTACACTAATATTTCCACTGGTTTAGCTTCACGTTTATTCAGAAGCACGCTGTACTCAGCACTGCTTGTCGGGTTAACAGGCTGCATTAAGGATACGTCGGACTTGGATGTGTATTTTGAAGAGCATCGGGCGAAGCAAGCTAGGGCGATTGATCCGATACCTGAAATAAAACCTTATCTAAGGTACGTGTACCCCGGCAATGAGAAAGACCCATTTGATGTGTCGATGCTTGCTCCAAACGAAGTGCCGATCATGGATTCAGGTATTCAAGTCGATACAACACGAGTCAAAGAGTTTCTCGAGGGGTTTCCACTCGACAGCTTGAAAATGGTTGGAACGGTTAGTAAGGACAAGAACCTTTGGGCGCTGATCAAAATTCCAGATGGTGGCATCCAGAGTGTAAAAGCAGGAAACTATCTAGGGCAGAACTACGGCAAGATCGTCTCTGTTACTGAGGCTGAGTTAGGTCTTATGGAAACTGTCTCGAATGGACTGGGTGGTTTTAAAGAACAAGCTAATCGACTTCTTCTTGATCAGTAAAGTGGTTTAGCCTGAGCAACACAATATTAAAGTGACTAAATAGTAATAAAAATAATAGGTCCGAACATGAAAACTATAATCCGTTTAATGACAGCAATAGCATTACCGCTTGGACTGCTTTTCTCTGCCGAAAGTTTTGCTACTGCACGTTTACAAAAAGTTGATGCTGTCAATCAGGGTAACACGAACACGCAGCTGCGATTCTTCTTTGATTCTGCTGTGAGTACGCCCAGTAGTTTTGTTATGACGTCACCTAACCTCGTGGTTCTGGACTTTAATGATGCGGAGTCTGGTTTGGGTGTTAGAAAAAAATTAATCAAGTCACCCTATGTGAAAAGTGTTCGCACTGCCAGAGGTAATGGAAAGCTGCGGGTTATGGTTGCAATGAATCAACAGGCTCAGCATCAAACCCGAGTAAACGGTTCGCAGGTTTACGTTACATTTAGCAGTGCAGCTGCGGGGCACAATCAAGCGGCAAGACTTAACAATGCAGGGCCGGCGGTTAATCAACGAGCCGTGTCGCACCAAGCGCAGGCAGGTAACTATATTAAACGTCCGGCTGCTCAGGCAGCAAGAAAACCTGCTCGTGCCCAGCCTCATCGTGTAAGAGAACTGGCACCAATTGATTTTCGCAGAGATGGTGATGGCAATGGCCTGGCGATCATTCGTCTGCCGCATCCTGCAACAAAAGTAACAGAGTTCAAACATGGAAACATGGTCACCTTGACCATTAAAGATGCTTCTTCAAAGGAACCAAAGAAACGCCTTAATGTACTCGACTTTGCGACGCCTTTGTCTTACGTAGACATTGAAAGAAAGGGAGCGGATGTTCTGGTTAAACTTATTGCAAATACTGCGTTTGAGCACTCAGTTAGTCGTGAGGGTAATCAATATAAAGTCGCTGTGAAGCGGGTAAAACGCAAGGTTAAACCGACAGACCCTCTAAAGCCTAAGCAGAAACATTACAAAGGCAAGCCTTTATCACTAAACTTCCAGGATATTGAGGTGCGTTCGGTACTTCAGCTGTTGGCAGACTTCACCGATAAGAATATTGTCGTTAGTGATAGCGTGAAAGGAAATATTACATTGCGTCTAAAGTCAGTGCCTTGGGATCAGGCACTGGATATCGTGCTTGAGTCCAAAGCATTAGCAATGCGAAGTAATGGAAACGTTATCTGGGTTGCACCGGCTCTGGAGTTACAGGCTAAAGAGCAGCAGGAGCTACAAGCACTGCAACGTAAAAAAGCACTGGAGCCATTAGTTACTGAATATATTGCTGTGAACTTTGCTAAAGCAGAGGAGATGCTGTCATTGATTCAGTCGCAGGGAAGCAATGGTCAGCGTAATGGTGGTGGATCTATGCTGTCTGATCGTGGGAGTGTTTCAGTCGATAAGCGAACCAATACATTGTTGGTCCATGATACGGTTTCAAGGGTAGATGAAGTTCGTAACATGATTAAAAGTCTCGATGTGCCGGTTCGTCAGGTTTCTGTTGAAGCAAGAATTGTTATTGCAAGTGACACCTTTGGAAAAGAGCTAGGTGCTCGTTTCGGCGTTACAAAAATAGGTAGCAGTGGTGGAATTACTTCGGGTTCGTTAGGAGCCACGGGCGGCATTGCGAGCTCATTGGCAAGTGGATCTGAAGTTGGTGTGCCTGGCTTAGGCGACAGATTAAATGTAAACCTTCCTGTCGTTGGTGCAGCGGGGTCTCTCGGCTTCTCCTTGCTCGCTAAAGACTACTTATTAGATCTCGAATTGTCTGCTTTACAGGCAGAAAGTAAAGGGGATATTGTTTCTTCTCCTCGGGTGGTCACGGCAGACAAAAAGAAGGCATTAATTGAGCAAGGTGTCGAAGTTCCATATTTGCAGGCAAGTTCTAGCGGTGCGACCAGTGTTTCCTTTAAGAAGGCGGTACTTAGTCTGGAAGTTACGCCACAAGTAACGCCGGATGAGCATGTAATTATGGATCTGAAAGTTAATCAGGATACGGTTGGCTCGGTTTACTCGGGCGTACCCAGTATCAATACTCGTGAGATAAATACACAGGTTTTAGTAGACAATGGCCAGACTGTTGTTCTTGGTGGAGTTCATGAGGAAACTAACAATAGTGATACGACCAAGGTGCCTGTGCTTAGTGATCTTCCTTATCTTGGGAAGCTTTTTCAGAAAAATGTTAAAAGTACCAATAAGCGGGAGTTGTTAATCTTCGTGACGCCTAAAATCATGAATTAATTAGCAATGATTTGACTATTTGGAGACAAAGAGGAGCCTGGTGCTCCTTTTTTCTTGCCAAAAGAAAATGCCATGCAATCAACTGACAGAGCGTTTAGAATGGAACAATAATTATTAATTTAAGTGGCGGACCAGTCCGTGAAGCAAAATATATTTTTAGTGGGCCTGATGGGTGCGGGTAAGTCGACCGTAGGGAAACAGCTGGCGCGTCGCATGAAGTTGGACTTCTATGATTCTGATCGTGTGATTGTTGAGCGCACAGGTGTGCCGGTCGCCACAATTTTTGAGATTGAAGGCGAGCAGGGTTTTCGTGATAGGGAAACTCAGGTACTGGAAGAGCTTAGCGGCTATAGTGGATGTGTCATAGCAACCGGTGGCGGTAGCCTGACGCGCCCTGAAAATGTTGAAATTATTAAAAACAGCGGCAAGGTTGTTTACCTGCGTGCTTCAGCTGAAAAGCTCTACAGCAGAATTAAGCACGATAAAGTGCGTCCACTCATGCAATCAGACAATCCTTTGCAGACTTTACGAGATTTGTTGGCCGCACGCGAGTCCACTTATCTTGGGTCTTCTGACATTGTTATTCGTACTGCTAATCAGAAAGTAGGAGTGATACTGCATCGTATTGAACAAGCTTTAAAAAAGGAAAGACGTAATGCAAACGCTGAACGTTGAGTTAGGTGAACGCAGCTACCCAATTTACATTGGGTCGGGACTACTGGATCAAGCTGAATTGTTAGCTCCCTACATCGCTGGAAATAGTACGATTACGGTAAGCAATGAGACGATTGCACCGCTATATATGCAGCAGTTGCAGATGAATCTGTCCGGTCTTAAGAATTGTCAGGTAGTGCTTCCTGATGGTGAACATCATAAAACATTAGATGTTTTGAATCAGATATACACTGGGATGCTAGAAAATGGCAGCGACCGCCGTTCCACCCTAATCGCTTTAGGCGGTGGAGTGGTGGGTGACATGGGGGGGTTTGCTGCGGCTAGTTACCAGCGAGGAATTAACTTTATTCAGGTGCCGACAACATTACTCTCTATGGTTGATTCATCGGTCGGGGGTAAGACAGGGGTTAATCATCCTTTAGGAAAAAATATGATCGGTGCGTTTCATCAGCCACAGTGTGTGGTTATCGATACCGATACGCTGAGTACGTTAAATGATCGTGAGTTAAGTGCCGGCCTTGCTGAAGTAATTAAATATGGCTTAATTCGGGATACAGAATTCTTGGGCTGGCTGACGGAAAATATGTCACAGCTAATGAGGCGGGATCCCGAAGCATTGGCCTACGCTATCTATCGATCCTGTCAGCACAAAGCCGAAGTTGTTGCAGACGATGAAAGAGAGCAGGGTCAGCGTGCCTTGCTAAATCTTGGGCATACTTTCGGGCATGCGATTGAAAGCGGTATGGGCTATGGTAACTGGTTGCATGGTGAAGCGGTCGCTGCAGGCACGGTTATGGCAGCGGAGCTTTCACAGAAAATGGGTTGGCTCCAGTTAGATGAGGTTGCTGAGATCAAGCGATTGTTGGCTGCAGCTAATTTGCCGATTGATCCACCGACGAGTCTTTCCCCGGCAGAATATCTTGGCTATATGTCAAGGGATAAGAAAGTGCAGGATGGTGTAATGAACTTAGTGTTGCTAAAAAGTATGGGTGAGGCTGTGCTCACAAAAGACTATGATACAGACGCCCTGAAAGCGGTATTGGAGCGCATGTGACTGCGAGTTACGCTGCTACTGTTGAAACCAGTCGGGGACGTCAGTATCCAGAGCCTGCTCCTGCGTATCGCACAGAATATCAGCGTGACCGGGACAGGATTATACATTCAACAGGTTTTCGAAGGCTTGAGTATAAGACACAAGTGTTTGTTAATCACGAGGGTGATTTATACAGAACGCGCCTAACACATTCTATTGAAGTTGCGCAAATAGCACGTTCCATCGCTCGTACTTTAGGGCTCAACGAAGATTTGACCGAAGCGATCGCACTGGCTCATGATTTAGGACACACGCCTTTTGGGCATGCTGGGCAGGATGCGTTGAATGCTTGTATGAAGCCATTTGGTGGATTTGAGCATAATTTGCAATCATTGCGAGTCGTTGATCACCTTGAAACAAAATATGCAGAATTTCAGGGTTTAAACCTAACCTTCGAAACTCGTGAGGGTGTGTTGAAGCACTGTGCACTGAAGAACGCTAAAGCACTAGGCGATGTTGGTCGGCGTTTTATAGATAAAACTCAACCCAGTTTGGAGGCTCAGCTTACGAATATTGCCGATCAGGTCGCTTATAATAATCACGATATTGATGATGGTATCCGCTCGGGTTTGATCAGTATAGAGCAACTTCGTGAGGTAGGATTGTTCGCAGATTATTATGATCAGGTGAAGTGGAAATATCCTGAGCTAGATGAGAACAAAAGCGTACATGAAACAATTCGCCAGATGATCGGGGGGCAGGTGACCGATTTAATTCAGACAAGTGAGCAGAACTTTGCTGATTCTGGCGTTGTTACCATTGATGATGTCAGAGCACACTCAGATACGCTGGTGCGCTTTAGTGAAGATATGTTTGCTCAGAGTCGCTTGATGAAAAAATTTCTGCGTGAAAATCTATATTTTCATCATCAGGTCTATCGAATGACGCGCAAAGCACATCAGATCATCGAAGCGTTGTTTGAAGCGTTTATTCAGGATTCAAAATTGCTTCCTCCAGAACATCAACTGTATGCTGCTGATGCAAGAAAGAGTCAAGAAGAAGCGGACTACGCCAGAGTAGTTGCCGATTATGTAGCGGGAATGACCGATCGGTTCGCTATTAAAGAATATGATCGCCTATTTAATATGAGTAACCAGCTGTTATAGAGCCCTTGAATCAGGCTTTTGATAGATAAATGTTAATTTTGCTTGATTCGGCCATCCTAAAGTGTGATATTATTGCACAATAATAAAAACAAGCAGAAGAGTCTCCAGGCTTACTGCAAATCAGGGTTAACTATGAAGCAGTCCTTTGTTGGTACACAGCGATTTTATTTATTGATTAAAAACTTGGTTAGTTTCATTGCTCATGCAGTCAGTGTTGGTGTGGCAAGTGTCGTGTTATTCATGTTTGGTTTCTATGTTATTCCGGTTTTTGGTGATACTAATCTGAAGCTGCCAAGCTCCTTGCATCTCCCTGACAACAGCTGGTCTACACCAGCGATGCAAAAGAAATTAAAACGGCTACTCCAGACACCGTCCAAGAAAATTGTTCTACCAAATGCTGATGACGATGGAGACGGAATCCCAAATTTCCTTGAGGGCAGTGAAGATACTGACGGCGATGGAGTCGCAAACTACTTAGATTGGGATTCTGACAACGACGGGATTTCGGATCGTGATGAAATTGGTTTGAGCTTAAGCGGCCTAGATGTCACTGAAGATGTAAAAAACCTCTATCTGGATCATCAGGTAGTCTCGTTTCTGGATAGATCGGTTAAACGCGTAATCAATGCTAAAAAGAGATCACTTCAGAAAAAAAACAGCAGAGTGGCCAGCAGCAATATTAAACGAAAGCCAGTGCTTGTTTCCCAGGCTCATCACAAGAGTCAGCCTGATAATGGGCAGATAAGAAAAAATAAAGCTGGTTCTGTTCGTTCAAAAATCACCCAGCCTAAAAGGTTAAATCAAAAAATCAGTGGCGCGCATAAATCGACTCGAACAACATCTTCTACCCCCACTTCGGTAGTAAATAAGGCTGTAGTAAAGAAACAAGCTACCGCGACCGCACAGAGTAAGCCCAAAACACTTGCAAAAATACAAGCGAAAAAGCCAGTAGTCAGTAATGTAAAGGTAACCCAGGATACCGATAAGGATGGATTGCCTAATAGTCTGGAATTATCGCTTGGGCTGAACCCAAAGAATCAGGATAGCGATGGGGATGGAGTTACAGACCCTGTTGAAATTGGCCCTAATTTGAGGAGGCCATTAGATAGTGACCGGGATGGCATCATCGATGCCTTAGATAAAGATGACGATAACGATGGTATATTAACCAAGTTAGAGGATATTGATAAAAACGGTACGGCTAGGAATGATGATACGGATAACGACGGAGTTCCTAACTATCAAGATGCCAATGATGATGGGGATAACCTACTAACGCGTACAGAAGGTGGCACTAAAGACTCAGATAAGGATGGTATTCCGGATTACCTTGATAAGGATTCTCCTCAGGCTAAAGGTAATGCTTCGGACGTTGTGGTTTTATATGATTCATCAAATAAATCAACGATGCAGGTTAAGGAAGATGCTTTAGCTAAAACCAGAGCCGAAACAAAAAATGCCTTTAAGCAGAGTTTGGGCGCGATTAAGAAGTAGTGACTAATCAGGACTTTGTAACATTTCTCTGGCTAACGCACGAGTTGATTCAGTAATTTCAATACCGCCCATCATTCGGGCAATTTCTTCAACTCGTTCTTCGTTTCTGAGCGTTAACATACCCGTGCTGGTACTTGTTTTGCCTTTGATTTTGGTTACTTTATAGTGTTGGTGAGCCTGTGAAGCGACCTGCGGTAAATGTGTAACACAAAGTACCTGTCGATTGTGACCTAGCATGCGTAGCTGCTGACCAACGACTTCCGCGGTTCCGCCGCCAATACCTGTATCCACTTCATCAAAAATCAGTGCGGGCAAAGTTACTTTTTGTGCCGCAATCATTTGTATTGCCAGTGAGATTCGTGATAATTCACCGCCTGAAGCGACTTTTACCAATGATTTTAATGGCTGGCCTGGGTTTGCACTGACTTGAAACTCAACGTCGTCCATGCCGTGGCTGGTGAATTTGCTGTTTTTATCAAACGCACACTGAATCTCGAATACACCGCCGTCCATGCCTAACTGCTGCATCGCGCCTGACACACCAGAACCAAGTTGTTTGGCAGATTTTTGACGAGACTTGTGCAGCTTTTCTGCTTGATTAAGATAGCTTTCTTTTGCTTGTTTGAGCTGTTCATTAAGTGCGTCGATATCGTAATCATCGCCACTTAAAGAACCTAGTTTTTCGCATAGAGTTTTATATTTATCAGCCAGGTCCTCTGGCGAAATCATGTGTTTCTTGGCCATCTGATGAAGTTGCGCAATACGGCTTTCAACAAATTGTAACCGCTGTGGATCAAGTTCAAGTGAGTCCTGATAGTGGCGCAGGATATCACTCACTTCTTCCACCTGAATTTGCGCCTCAGTAAGCATCGCAACGGGCTCTTTAAAAGCACTGTCAACTTCGGTTAACTGGCTCATTTGAGTGATGAGCCCACTGAGTACAGAGTAGACCGATTGCTTCTGAGCATATAATTGCTGCACGCCTGTAGATGCGGCCTCAATTAATTCACCGGCATTTGATAGACGGGAGTGTTCTTCATCAAGCTGAGGATACTCACCTTCGACTAATGATAAGGCCTCAAGCTCTTGAGTTTGAAAACTCAATAAATCAATTTGTGCTTGATGGTCACTGCTTTGGTTTTGCAACTGATCAAGTTTGTCCTGTAGCTCTTTCCATTCGTGAAAACGCTTGTTTAAGGTTGCGAGCAGGTTGCTGTTGTCGCCATATTCATCTAATAACTGACGCTGCATTTCCTTCTTCATCAACGATTGATGCTCGTGTTGGCCGTGAATATCCACCAGCTGTTCACCGAGTTGGCGAAGCATGGATAAATTTGCTGGCGTGCCATTGATCCAGGCACGCGATTTTCCACTATTGGTAATTACGCGACGTAAAATGCACTGATCATCTTCATCCAAATCATTATCCTGAAGCCAGTTCAAGGCAGTCGGGGTGTCAGAAATATCGATGGTTAGGGTTATTTCTGTTTTCTCTGCACCGTGACGTACCACGCCGCTGTCCGCGCGATCCCCTAACACTAAGCCAATGGCGTCGATTAGAATTGACTTTCCAGCCCCAGTCTCACCGGTCAGTGCTGTCATGCCTGGTTCTAGTTCCAGATCGAGAGATTCAATAATCGCAAAATCGCGCAAAAATATATGGCTTAACATATTTATCTTGTGTTCCTAAGGTTATCTGGTGAGCTGGGTAGCTTAGCAAAGTCAGGAACGAATAATATCACTCACAGCAGGTGGTGATGAGTTTTTCTGACACGCCGACGAATCACTGTAGTGCTTCATCTTTGATGGTAGTTTCATCATTCGAAAGCTCGCCATCGCTGTCTGTGTCAAAAGCGACCCTGAGAGCTTGTTGGCGCGCCTCACGCATTGCCTGTTGCTCATCTGCTGACAGCTCGCCATTGCCATCAGCATCATAGACCGCCAGCGTTTCGGCTTGACGGTCTGCTCTTAGCGTTGCTTTTTCAGTATCTGAAAGCCGGCCATCGCCATCTACATCATAAGTCGTGACTAGCGAGGCATAGTACTCGGTGAAAGCGGATTGAACTTCTTCGGAGCTAATTATGCCATCACCATCAGTATCGACAGGTGTCGGGCCGGTAAAGGTTGCCGCAAAGAGTGATAGGCTAAGTGTTGTAGGGATGAAGAAACTGCTGATTATGAGTAACTGCTTTGAATTCATTAATATAATCCTGTGTATAGATTGATGACGAGGGGACGTTCTAAACGCGTTAACTACTAGAATGCTTCAGAGTCGTTCGGTTGAAATGATGATTTTTATTGAGTTCGAGCGACTCAAGCGTAGTGACGAATTAACTTAGAACGAATCATTACTTCCCTGTTGTCTTAAAAAAACTACAGCTATTGTAGCAATTTTGGTCAAAATAATCAGCGCTAGTGGGTGTCTATACAGAAAAAAATTCAATCTTGCGTGGCATACGCCTACGTTAGGATTGTTTCGATACAAGCAGCAATCTCAAGTAGGCGCTCATCATCACCATTGACACTACTTATCATCAATCCCACTGGAGCTGCATTGGTTTGATGGCAGGGGAGACTGATCGCACAGCCGTCTACATAGTTAACGGATGAGGTATTGCGCAGACAACGTAAATTGACATTGCCGATATTATCAGGATCACTCGTTTCGCTAACTTTAGGTGGAATACAGGCTACAGTTGGGTAGATCAAAGCATCCACGCCAAGCGACTTTATCGCCTGATTAAACTCCTCAATGATGGCTGCCTTCTCTGTATATCGTGCCTCTTGGTCAGCTTTTGTAACCTCTTTACCACTCAACACGCGTTGATATACATAAGGATCATATTCATTACCGTGGCTTACCATTAGCTCTTTGTGTAATTGCCAAGCCTCATAAATAACCGTATTACGATTGAAAAACATATCAATACTTTTTTCAATGGCATCAGTTGGCTGTCGCAGAACCGTAATGCCGGCACCTTCTAACTGTTCAACGGCTTGGTTAAATGCTTTCTCAACTTCAGGATCGAGGTCTTGCATGACAATTCCTTCAGGAATCAGCAACCTCAGTTTTTCCGGTTTTGCTGAACTCAGTTCTGGAAGCTGCCCATACTGCTTGCCTTGCATTAGTTGATATAAGAGAAAGCAACTATCGACATCAACGGCAAGGGGACCGGGCGCATCGCAGCTATGAGATAACGGATAAACGCCCTTTAGAGGCAGCTTTCCTCGACTGGGCTTCATGCCAACAATGCCGTTGAAAGCAGCAGGTATACGGCAGGATCCTGTAGTATCTGAACCTAATGTACCGGGAACCATACCCATTGCGACGCTTACCGCACTCCCTGAGGAAGAACCTCCGGGTAGACGTTTATTGGCAGGGTCCCAAACTGAATATAAAGCAGGGTAGTGTGGGTTTAAGCCCATGCCGCTAAACGCAAATTCGCTCATATTGGTGCGTCCAATAAACAGCATTCCTGCCTGCCGTAAATGAGCAACCACCTCAGCATCTTCATTGGCTCTAGGTGCTTTGTCGACTAGCACCTTCGATGCAGCTAAGGTTTGTTGGCCTTGGACGTCATATAAATCTTTCAATGTGATAGGCACACCAGCCAGTGGCGGCAAGCTACCTAGGTCACGCTGTTGGTCAATAGCTCTGGCGCTAGCCAATGCGCCTTGTTCATCGATCGATACAAACACCCCACTACTTTGTTTAGCGATTGCCAACCGTTCTGTAATGAGCTGTTCACAGCTGAATTCTTTTTGATTGAGCTGGTTGGCAAGTTTACGAATGTTAGCAGTAGAGGTCATGGGAATACCTTTTAGTTGGAATATCTGATGGATCAAATGATTCAGGCTTCTGCGTAAGGCATTATTTAATCCGTTTTAGCGTAGTAGCCAACGATATCACCGTCGGTAGTAACGCCTAATCCATTGAGGCAGCGATTAACATAATTGAAATACCCAATGATCTGATTGGCTTCTAAGATTTCGCCATCATCAATGCCTTCAGCTTTTAAGGCATCGATATCAGTCTTGTTCATCTCAGCCGGTCTCAGTGTTAATTTTTCAGTGTATTGAAGTAGGGCGAGTTCGGGGCCTTCAAAAACCTCTGCGGGTGTTTTGGCATGAAGCGCTTTTTCAATAGCATCTGCACGAGTCTCATCACCAATCAGATGGCGCGCATTGGCCCAGTGATTCGCTAGAGAGTAAGGGCATTCATTGAGGATCGAGACATACGAACTAATGGTTTCCTGAAACCAGGTTGGAATGGTGTTGGCATCATCATGCAACGCTGCACGGTATAAAACGACATGACCTTTCATGGTGTTTGGTCGCAGTGAATGCACCCGCATCACGTTATCGACCGTACCATGCGGCGTACGCGCCAGTTTTAGAACATCCAGCAGTTCCTCACTGGCATCCTCGTCGCTAATCATTTTTATCCAAGCGGCCATTGCGTTCTCCTCAATTATTTTTCGTCTGCGTTCATTCTGCGCTCGAGCCAGCGAACACCGGCAGACACGATCAGAATCAATACTAGGTATTCCAACACTAAAATGGTGTAAATCTCTAGCGGTCGGTATTCGGTAACGACCAGTTCATTGGCTTTACGAGTCAACTCCTGCATGCCGATAACCGACACCAGTGACGACATTTTCAGCATGTAAACCAGCTGGTTGCCTAGTGCAGGTAAAATTCGTTTGATGGCCTGCGGCAAAATCACAAAGCGCATGGTGTCGGTGTAAGAAAGCGAAATCGAATGCGAGGCTTCGTACTGGCCTTTGTCGATCGATTGAATGCCGGCGCGAAAAATTTCTGCTTCAAAAGCACTGTCGGATAAGGCTAAGGCAATAACACCCGCCCAGAAAACAGTGATGGAGATGTCGGCGACCTGGGGTAAACCATAATAAACCCAAAGAATCATAACCAGTATTGGCACGGCGCGAACGATTTCTACATAAACACGATTGATGCCCCGAAGGAACGGATTTTTGGATAAGCCGGGTAAGGCAACCAACAGTCCTACAACGACTGATATGATAATGGCGGTAACCGATAACAAGATAGTGTAGTACAAACCCGACAATAGAAAGCTCAGGTTGTTCATGCCTGACTTGGTGGCCGGATTGACAACATACCAGCCCCAGTCCCCAGAGCAGCCGCCTAGCAGCAAAGCCGTCATCATCAATAAAAATAGCTTCATGGTAACCTCTTTAGTGGTGCAGAATTTGTTGTAAGAAATCCTGACAACGCTGACTGTCGGGTTCGGTGAAGAACTTTCCCGGCTCTGACATCTCGACAATTTCGCCATGATCCATAAACACCATTTTATCGGCCACCTTACGCGCAAACCCCATTTCATGGGTAACGCATATCATCGTCATGCCGCTTTCAGCCAGCTCGGTCATTACCTCTAATACTTCATTTATCATTTCAGGGTCGAGGGCAGAGGTTGGCTCGTCAAACAGCATAATTTCGGGCTCCATACACAGCGAGCGGGCAATCGCGACGCGCTGCTGCTGTCCTCCTGAAAGCTGTCGCGGATACTTATTGGCCTGCTCTGGAATGCGCACTCGCTCCAAATACTTCATCGCCATGTCATCCGCCTGTTGCTTCGATAAGCCTTTGCTACGGATCGGACCAAGCGTCAAATTATCCATAACAGTGAGGTGAGGGAATAAATTAAATTGCTGGAACACCATGCCCACTTTAGAGCGTATCGCATTCAAACTGGCCTTGCTGCTAGTTAGCTCGATACCATCAACTATGATAGAGCCTTTTTCATGCTTTTCCAGCTGATTAATGCAGCGAATCAAGGTGGATTTCCCTGAACCTGATGGCCCGCAAACGACCACTTTTTCGCCAGGCTTTACCTCAAGATCAACATCTTTTAATGCCTGAAAATCATCGAAAAATTTCGAGACATCCCTAATACTGATCAGGGGTGATTGTGGGTCAACCGGCATAGAAACTCCTCAGGGTTTACAAAGGATGAACGGCTCACCCGTTTTGCAATCTAGCAGGTTTCATGCAATGATTCCAGACGCTAAATTCTATCGCATAGTGAACACCCCAAACCGAGGAAAAATCTAATGTTAGGACGTATTAAACTATTGTCAATCATGGCTTTAATGGCTTTTGTTATTTTTGGACAAGCACATGCAGCTTCTGCATTGCAGGAAATTTTAAGTGGTGGCAAGTTGAAAGTTGGAACCACGGGTGATTGGAATCCAATGACCATGAAAGACGTCGCAACCAATAGCTACACGGGCTACGATATCGATGTCATGACTGAGCTGGCAAAAGACTTAGGCGTTGAAGTTGAGTTTGTACCGACAGATTGGAAAACATTGGTAAGCGGTGTTACGGCGGGAAAATATCATATTACAGGTTCTGCTTCAGTTTCTCCGGCACGGGCTAAAGCAGCGGGTTACTCCAACAGCTATTTCTCTCTTGCCACCGTCCCATTAACACTGGCAAAAAACGCCGATAAATTTAAAGATTGGGATGATCTGAATAAAGCGGATGTGACTGTGGCGGCGACGCTGGGAACCACTCAGGAAAAGCAAGTTAAACAGTATTTCCCTGATGCAAAACACCAGATTGTTGAGTCGCCAGCCCGTGATTTCCAAGAAGTGTTGGCGGGTCGCGCGGATGCTCATATCACATCCAATGTAGAAGCCTATAAATTAGTAGAGAAGTACTCTCAGCTAATGGTAGTTCCGGTGTCTGCAGCTAAGTCGCCAACCCCTATCGCGATGTTAATGCCTCAAGCCGATCAGGTTTGGATCAACTACGTGAATACCTGGATTTCACTAAAGGCTGAGCAAGGTTTCTTTGATGGTCTTGGTCAGAAGTGGAAGTTACAGAACTGACATTCACCACATCTTTTTAGATACAACCACTTCATGATACTTATTGTGAAGTGGTTTTTTGTATCTGCAGTATCACCATGCTGAAGCAACTCAGAAATAACTACTATGAGTAAACTAACCGTCTATGCCATTCCTATTAGTCTTTACTGCGCTAAACTTCGTATTGTGCTGCGTCATAAACAGTTGGATTGGCAGGAGTTTCCACCGCCGGGTGGTTATGGATCCGAAGAATACGCCACTATAGTTCCATCCGGTAATCTGCCAGCGCTTATTGATGAAGACTTGTTATTGTCAGACTCAGAAGCCATCGCTGAATACTTAAACGAAAAATACCCGGAATGCCCATTACTGCCAGATGGTTTAGCGGCTAGAGCAAAAACCAGAGAATTATCGCGGTTTCATGACACTCGTCTGGAGCCTGAACTGAGAACCTTATTTGCCCATATTGCCCCTGATAAGCGAGATAATGAAATCGTCTCTGGACAGGTGCAAAAACTCGCTATGCGGTTTAAAGACCTTGTCTTGTTGCTAGGCACAGAAGGTACTCCATTCCAGGATCAATTGACCTTGGGGGACTGTGGTTTTGCGATTAGTTTTCTCTGGATTAAAGGACTGAGCCAATTAATGGCATTTGATTTGGATTGGCCCCAGAGGGTTTTGGAATATCAAAAGCATATTCAGGGTTTTACTGCAGTAAATCGCGAGTTAGCCGATTACAAACCAAAGCTGGATGCGTGGCTAGCCTCGGCAATTCAGTCGGCAGATTCATGAGACTCGATCAATCAACATGGTTGGAGGTTGAGCAGTATCTAACTAACGAATCTACTTGCATCATTATTCCTACCGGATCGACAGAGCAGCATGGCCCCATGGGGTTGATCGGAACCGACGCCTTATGTGCAGAATCCATTGCCACTTTGGCGGGTGAGATAGGCTCAATTTTAGTCGCTCCAACCCTAGCTTACACACCTGCACCATTTAACACCCATTTTCCAGGTACCATTTCACTCTCTGTTGAATGCTTTGAAAAGATGCTGGATGAAATTATCCAGCAGCTAACAGCGCAAGGTTTTGAATACCTCTATTTTCTGAATGGTCACGGGGCTAATCTCGATCCACTGAAACGGTGCATTAAGCGTTTTCCAAGCGCGCAGTTCAGACTCAAAAGCTGGTGGGATTTTGAAGAAGTGAATAGCTTACGCCAGCAGTTTTATGGAGAATGGGAGGGCATGCACGCCACCCCGTCAGAAGTTGCGATTACTCAAGCGACACATCGTATCATTGAGGCAGGTTCCGCAATTAAGCCTCCGGAAAAGTTAACAGCTCAGTATATTCGCAATCATTCGGGAGATAAACATGGCCCACCAGACAAGCATCGAGCGCAGTTTCCGGACGGCAGAGTAGGGTCGCATTCGGCACTAGCCAAACCTGAGCATGGTCAATTGATTCTGCGGGCTGCAAGTCTTGCTCTAGTTAAGGATTGTGAAAGTTTTTTCCGCAACGTTTAGCGGATGATATTTCCTCATGAAGATGTACATCAGGTTCAAGAATTAGATCAACTTTTACCTAAAAAAATGATTGTTCTTGTCAACCAATTTCAAATAAGTTCGTTTACCTGATAATCAGTGGGAAACTCTGATTACTCCCCTTAGTTGATTTAAGTCCTAGTTAAATCAACCCTTGTCCGGCAACCATGCCCCTAGCTTAAAGCATGGTTGCCGGAGTTTTACTTAGCGTTACTTTCCTAAGGCACGTCCAACTCTTCGTGGGTCAGCGCCGCCCTCTAAACCATCGGCACTGATCGTGATGCCATGAAGACCAGAGTTAAGGTCCCGCACATTTACCTTATGGCCCAATGCTTCAAGATCTCCCTTGATTCCGGCTATTTCTGTGCCTTTTTCAAGATCAGTTGCGCCATTACGATTCACGAAGTGCGGCATACTAATGGCTTGTTGGATATCCATATCCCACTCCATCACACCGAGCATAGTTTTGGCTACATAGTTGATAATCCGGCTACCGCCCGGGGAGCCGATCACCATGGTCAAATTGTCATCCTTATCAAACACCATGAAGGGTGACATTGAGCTGCGCGGGCGTTTTCCTGGCTGTACGCGGTTCGCAATGAGTTCGCCATCTCTCTCTTCGCTGAATGAGAAATCGGTTAATTGATTATTAAGGAGAAAACCGCGCACCATTACCGTTGAGCCAAACGCCATTTCAATACTGGACGTCATTGAAAAGCCATTGCCCTCTTTGTCAACTATGCTGAAATGGGTCGTACTTGGCTGCTCAGGCGATTTTGACTCAATCCAGTTTTTGTCCGCATTTGGGGGAGTACC
>CALAJG010000277.1 GCA_937923375.1 uncultured Leucothrix sp. | reverse complement strand
TGGCCGCAGTAACGGTTTCAGCTATATCTTGCTCGGTATGAGCAGATGAAACAAAACCTGCCTCAAACGCAGAGGGTGCCAAGTTTATCCCTTGCTCAAGCATTTTATGGAAAAATTGATTAAACCGATCCACATTACAAGCCGTAACCTGTTGGTAGTTGGTTACTTCAGCCTCTTCTGTAAAAAACAGTCCGAACATGGCCCCCACTTGATTACTGGATAAGGCGATACCACTTTCGTTTGCCGCTACCTGAATTCCCTTTAACATACGCTCAGTTTTGACATCCAGATCTTCATAAAAACCATCACGGCTTATTATCTCAAGCGTTTTTAAACCCGCTGTCATTGCAATTGGGTTGCCAGACAAAGTACCAGCCTGATAGACCGGCCCTGTCGGTGCTAGTTGCTGCATAACATCCGATCGACCACCAAACGCACCAACTGGCATCCCCCCACCAATAATCTTTCCCAATGTTGTAAGGTCTGGCTTTACGTTATAGTAGCCCTGCGCACCACCACGAGCCACCCGAAACCCAGTCATAACTTCATCAAAGATAAGTAAGGCACCCGACTCGTCACACACTTCTTTCAACGTTTCAAGAAAACCTGGCACTGGCGGCACACAATTCATATTGCCACAAACGGGCTCAACGATAATGCAAGCGATGCTATCACCCCTTTCTTTGAAAAGATCTCTTACCTGATCGGCATCGTTATAATCCAGCGTTAGTGTATGTTTTGCCAAATCAGCTGGCACGCCTGGGGAGTTGGGCAAGCCAAATGTCAATGCGCCAGAACCTGCTTTTACTAACAGTGAATCCCCGTGACCATGATAGCCCCCTTCAAATTTGACGATGTCATCCCGCCCGGTAAATCCTCGTGCTAAACGAATCGCTGACATGGTTGCCTCAGTGCCCGAGTTAACCATTCTCACCATTTCGATTGAAGGCATAATTTCGCGAACACGTTCAGCCATGGATACTTCAATTTCAGTAGGGGCGCCATAACTCAATCCACGGCCAACCGCTTCTCTTACAGCCTCGAGTATTTCTGGGTTAGCGTGTCCTGCAATCATTGGCCCCCAAGAACCGATGTAATCGATATAACGTTTATCATCAGCATCATAAAGATATGCCTGCTCGGCTCGCTTTATAAATAACGGGGTTCCGCCGACACCTTTAAATGCACGCACTGGTGAATTAACACCGCCAGGAATCACTTTTTGTGCACGGGAAAATAACTCTTCAGATTGACTCACGTTTACCTCTACCTAGGGTTTATACCTAATTGCCTACCGATGTGTTTAGTAAATTTCGCTCATAAAAAAACCGGACCTCACTTCTCAGTAAGATCCGGTTATTTTCGTCTCGCTTACTGTGCGTCCAGCAACTTTCTAATAGTAGATGCACGCTCAGGAAAGAACAAGCCAATAAAGCCGACCATGTTAGAAACACGTTCGCCATTGCCTTTCGCAATCATAGGCTCAGCAATATCAGCGTAGAGCTCGGCTGCTTTCTTAGGGTAGCCCTGACGCCAAAACACGTTGCCAAGTTCCCCCTTGTGCTCAATAACACCAGGCTCACGGGTAATCAGTTCAGAGTACAAACTTGCAGCTTCATCAAGACCATTGTCCCAATACGCTTCTCTAGCCATCATTAGCAGGTCATCACTAGACTTATCGGCCAAGCTGTCATCTTTGACAGCACTAGACTCACCCGAAGCTTCAGATCCAGCCGCAGACGTGTCAGCCTTTAGGCCAGCACTCTCCGAATCTGTTGATGCTGAAGCATCTGTTGACTCTGCCGTGTTCGTTGCAGCTGCCTGATCATCCGAGCTTGAAACCTTATCTTCAGCCTCTGATTTAACAGCTTCAGAGCCTGTATCGACAGCAGACTGTACTGTTGAAGCAACCGCAGCCGTAGCTGTTGTAGCTACTGCAGCAGTAACTGACGTCGTTGCTGGCTTAGAAGCTTCACTTGCCGTTTCAACTACTTTAGTTTCAACAGCAGCAGTCTGTTTCTCAACTTTACCACTACCGCCAAAAATCCAAGCAAGTAGCATAGCTAGTATTCCAAGCCCCCAGACCGCAACAACTACTTTATTGGTTGCTAACCAACGTATCATATCCATCAAAATTCTCCTTATTCTTTTCCCTGGAAACCAGTAAAAGCAACCCTTACTTAACTGGCTCTACAACTTTACCTTCATCTTTCACTTCACCCTCAGTATCACTGTGGTCGCCGTGATGCTTTTCGTGCATCTCTTGATACGACGCACTGCCTCCACTTATCATGTGACTACCAGAGTTCAAACCATACGAATATGCTGGTACAGGAACAATGATCACACGCTGAACCTTGGCAGGCTTACCATCAGCATCTAACTTAGGTGAGTTTTGCTTAAGCATCATCTCGCTGAACTGCTTCATCATCATTTGCTGCTGCTGCATCATGGCCTGACGGTGCTGCAGCTCCATTTGACGTAACTGCTCTTGGTGAGCATTGTTTTGAGCATCAACTGATGCAGTTGTAACAGGCTCTGATGTTACAGCAACCTCTTCGGCAACAACTGTTTCTTCTACCTTTGGCTCGGCAACAGCGGTCTCTGTTGAAGCTACCTCAGTGGTTGCAACCTCCGCTTCTTCCGACTCACCCTTATCTTGGAATGGGCCTGGAGGAGGAGGTGGCAAATCGCCTGTTTCTGCTGTTGCAGCTTCTGCGGTCTCTGTTGTTTCAGATACTGCTGTACTAGCCCCTTCAGTAGTAGCTTCTTCGGTAGTAGATTCTGCTTCTTCTGAATCCGTAACCTCTGCAGCTTCAGTAGAAGTACTTACTGCCGATGTGGCAGCAGCCACAGCAGCTGTCGCGCCAGCAGCAACCGCAGCTTTACCATCTGATGCAGCTTCAGCAACTTTGGTGGTGTCAACCGAAGGTGTCTCCGGAGTCATTTCCGTCGCTTTCTCAGCTGTTTCTGTTACTGCAGTTTGCACAGTTTCAGCAGCGCTATCAGCACCATCCTTGGCAGTATCGACAGCTGCTGTAGCTGTTGATTTGACCTCAGTAACTACCTGAGAAGCTGTTTCAGTTGCACTGCTAGCTACCCCAGTTGCTGCTGCGCCGATTGCACCTGCTGCACCAGTCGCTGCAAGTTTGGCACCTGAGCTTACATCACTGTCATTATCTGTAAATAAGATTGCCCCTGAAGCGAGAACAGTTGCAGCTGCAACTGACAAGACACCTTTCTGCATTGATTTCATAACGTTTCCTTCATGCTAAAAGTTAAATTTAGTCCCAATCGTGAGCGTCACACGACCCTGAAATTTCTATTATTCTATGATGACTTCGAGGAAACCAAAGGATTTGATAGTCCTACATAAACAAAAACCAGTAAGTGTATTACTAGCTTTCATCACCAAATTTCATGTAACGTTAGTCGTACAAACATTACCATTTGGTTCATCTAATTTATTGCTGACGCTATTATAGACAAAACTACCCCCTGTTGTCGCCATTGATACTTGAATATTTTAAGTAGGCATCATGTTTATTTATACAGGTGTAAAATAGGGATAATTTCTGGCAACAGCTTCTAGTAGTAAATAGGCAAAACTCGGCGAATTTCGCCCCATCGTTCAGTCGAAAGCTTTACTTCGATCCCCAATGGCAGTGTTTCTTTTGTCCAGGCTTCCAGAGTTTCCCCTTCATCCGAAAAGAAAGACACCTTACCTTCGATCACTTTATCCATCAAAGTCATAGTAAGTGGTTCCGCATCACTGTGATCAACAAGATTCCAACTCAGGCGTTTTAGTTTCTCGTCTTCGAGAATATAGCTAACTCTCTGTAAGCTACTGCGGCTCAAATCGGTAGGATTAGAATTTCCAGCGCGACTGAACTCGATCAAAACGTCACCACCGCCATCAGCTTTCAGTGGTTGCTGTAACGCTGAATAACCATCGTTTCGGGGCCTTGGGCTCAACTGTCGAAGATCTTTTTCAATAAAGACTAATGTTCTTTGCAGTCGCTTCAGCGCCGTTTCGTGCTCTAGGGATGTCCTATCATTGAGCATAACGGAGGAAATGCCTGCGTAAGCGATCACCGTCATTAATGAAAAAATAGCCATTGCTACCAACAGCTCAATAAGGGTAAAGCCGTGCTTCTTGCGCTTAGCATTCATAATTTTGCAATAAATCCGGTGACGGATGCAGACAGATCATCATCATCCGCACCCTCTAAGCGAACATCAATAGTCACTTTTAAAACATGATCATCTGGAGTGGCTTCGGCTTTTTGTTGCCATATCCAGGTTCTCATCATCATTTCTTCTTTACCACTTTCCGCTCTAACAGGAAATGCACGTCTTAGTTTGAGTGTAGCCAATTGATTTAACCCAACCCATTGCGCAGCCGTCTGGTCAGTCAATGCAGAGCCATTAGTCGCTGCACTGATTGTGACTTTTGCCGCAGTGCCTAGCGCAGTGGCAACGATCAACAGCGCAATAAGCACTTCCATCAAAGTAAAGCCGTGTTGATTTAGAAGCGTTTTATTCTTCATTGAAAGACTCCTGTACTGACTCACCCAATGGATCAAACTCAAGGTTCAGGTATTGCTGTTCTGAAAGAGCAAGCTGATACTTGAAGGGACTCATTTCGCCACTAGAGAAAAATAGTATAGTAGGCTTTACTAATTCTGGGTCGTCAGTGATTTCAGGAAAAAACTCAACATCTTCGATTAATATGCGCTGCTTAAAATAGCTATCTACTTCATGAGACCGAAGAGGCTCTTCCTCAAATTCTTGCCAACCAGCCTTAACTCGCTGAACAAACTTATAACTCTGTTCATCTACAATCAGACCCAAATCTTGTGATTGTAAAATTGCCTGAGTTTGTGCGTAGGCTACTTTTGACTGGAAGCGATCAAGCTCAGTTTGCATCAACTCAGCTCGGTCACCCGGTAAATAAGGAATAACGAAGGACGTCAGAATTGCCATCATAGCGATGACAACCATGACCTCAAGCAATGTAAACCCCTGAATCTTCCGAGCTTTCTGCCTCTTCAAGATATTCACAGAATGAAGACTACTTCAACTGCCAACTACCAATATCATCATCACTTTTTCGTCCATCCGGACCGAATGAGAAAATATCGAAATCTTCGTGTGTGCCTGGATTGAGGTATTGATAAGGATTCCCCCAAGGATCAACCGGTACCTTATCAAGCTGCTGTTTCCAACGATTGCTTGGCTCAGGCGAACCACTAGGCTTGCTGACTAATGCTTCTAATCCTTGCTCTGTACTTGGCAAATTAAAATTATCTAATTTATAAAACCCGAGCGTACTTTTAATATTCTTGATTTCAATTCTAGCGGCATCTTCCTGCACCCCTGAGAATTTATCGATTATATTAGGTGCAACAATCGCCCCAATGATGGCAATGATGGTTACTACCACAATAATCTCTAGCAGAGTGAAACCCTTTTGCGAAGAAAGGCTGCGTATATTTCTTGTTCGCATAGTTTTGAAACCTGTTATTGTTTAATGTCTTATTTAATAATTTTGCCACAGTTGCCACACTTAACCAAACAAATGAATCTGAAACTACTAATAGCAGTACTAGCGGTCTCCTTGTTAAGTTTTTCTCTACAATTCTGGCAACCACTGTTTATTTATACTAGGGAAACTGTTTCTCAAGGGGAAGTCTGGCGGATTATCACGTCGCAACTGGTACATACGAACTGGCCCCACTATCTTCTTAATATCAGCAGTGTTTGGTTATTTGCATTTCTATTCTATACGACTATAAATTTTAAAACATTTACCATAAATTTATTTTTTCTAATCCTTGCGGTGGGTTGCTGTATTCATCTATTAGAATCGCGTATCTTTTGGTACGCAGGTCTTTCTGGTGCAATTTATGGTCTGTATTTGATTGGGGCGTATTCTGCTCTTAAAAGTCATGACTACTTAGTCGGCATTGGCTCAGCGGCACTCATTATTGGCAAGGTTGGCTTTGATCATTGGTTTGGTCCTGTTCAGGATAACTCTGAACTGATCGAAGCACGTGTGGTTACCGAGGCACATGTTTATGGCGTCTGCGCCGCACTCGTTTTAATTGGCTCAGATGCCATCAGTAATTACATTAGAACCAAATTAATCTTCAAACCAGATATTGACTAAGCGGTCTCTCGTTGGACAGCACGATACCCAATATCGTTACGGTAATAAACATTTTCCCAATTGATTTTATCCGTTAGCTCGTAAGCTTTCTGCTGAGCGACACTAACCGAATCCCCCAAACCAACCACACAGAGCACTCGCCCCCCAGCAGTCACCACATCTGAATTTTCCGTAGCGGTGCCTGCATGAAACACTTTAACATCCTCGCAGCTATCAGTCGGCAATCCATTGATAACATGCCCCTTCTCATAGCTTCCGGGGTATCCACCCGCAGCCAACACAACGCCGAGAGCCGCTCTTGAGTCCCATTCAATAGTAGCTTGTGCCAGATTGCCATCTAACGCGCACTCCAACAGCTCAACCAGATCTGATTTGAGACGCATCATAATCGGCTGCGTTTCAGGATCACCAAAACGCACATTAAATTCCAATACTTTAATATCACCTTGAGGCGAAACCATCACGCCCGCATATAGAAATCCGGCAAACGGACTACCCTCTTCAGCCATACCCAGAACCGTTGGGTAAATCACTTGCTGCATAATCAAATCATGCACTTCAGGCGTTACTACCGGGGCTGGAGAGTAAGCACCCATCCCCCCTGTATTAGGCCCAAGATCGCCATTATCCCTTGCTTTATGGTCTTGCGAACTTGCCATGGGTAAGCTTGTTTCTCCATCAGCAATTACAATAAAACTGGCTTCTTCCCCTTCCAGAAATTCTTCAATAACCACACGATGTCCTGCATCGCCAAAGGCATTTCCTGCAAGCATATCTTTAACTGCGTCAATGGCTTCCTGTTCAGTTTGCGCGATAATCACTCCCTTACCGGCAGCCAATCCATCTGCTTTAACCACGACAGGCGCACTGACTGATTTAACGTACGCTATTGCAGCATCTATCTCAGTAAAATTCCCATAGGCTGCTGTTGGAATGTTATGTCTGGCTAGAAAATCTTTGGCGAATGCTTTGGAACCTTCTAGTTGTGCCGCAAGCTTACTCGGACCAAAGCAGCGTAACCCTGCCTCGCCAAAACGATCCACAATTCCCGCGACCAGTGGCACCTCAGGCCCCACAACCGTTAATTGCACTGACTCTTTTTGAGCGAACACTAATAGTGCCTCGATATCATCTGCTGCAATTGCTATATTTTCTATTCTTGGCTCTAGTGCAGTCCCTGCATTTCCGGGCGCAACAAACACCTCGGTTACCCTGGGTGACTGGGCAACCTTCCACGCCAATGCGTGCTCACGCCCGCCACTTCCTACCAGCAATACCTTCATGCGATAACGTTCCCAAAAAAACGAATCATTTTAACCATTTTATAGCGATAGAGGTAGCCGTATCAAAACACAGATGAAAATAACTGATACAATTATTTTTTTGCTCTAACAACACTAAATTATGCAAGTTAACTTAGCTAACCCTCGTGGATTTTGTGCTGGCGTTGATCGCGCCATCGATATTGTTGATCGGGCGATCGATTTGTTGGGCGCGCCCATATACGTCCGTCATGAGGTTGTCCACAACAAATTTGTGGTAGACAACCTACGGGAAAAAGGCGCAGTGTTTGTTAAGGAACTTGACGAGGTTCCTGACGATAGCACCGTTATTTTCAGTGCGCACGGTGTCTCTAAAAAAGTGCAAGATGAAGCTAAGCGACGCGGCCTGAAAGTATTTGATGCGACCTGCCCATTAGTAACCAAAGTGCACATGGAAGTAGTGCGCTATAGTCGCGAAGCGCGCGAGACTATTCTTATCGGTCATCGCGGCCACCCTGAAGTTGAAGGTACCATGGGGCAATATGACACTAGTTTTGGCGGTTCCATCTATCGGGTTGACTCGGCCGAGGAAGTCAACGCGCTGGATATCAAGAACCCAGAAAAAATTGGCTTTGTCACGCAAACAACGTTGTCTGTTGATGACACCAATAACGTTATTGATGCCTTAAAGTTGCGATACCCAAATATAGAGTCTCCAAAAAAAGATGACATTTGCTATGCCACACAAAACCGGCAGGACGCATTGAAAAAACTGGTCGATCAATGTGACCTCGTCTTTGTTGTCGGGTCGCCAAACAGTTCTAACTCTAATCGCTTGCGTGAGATAGCAGAGAAAAAAGGCGTTCCAGCGTATCTCATCGATGGTGCTGAGGATATTAATGAAGAGTGGCTTATTGGCAAGAACAATATTGGTCTGACTGCTGGCGCATCCGCTCCTGAAATTTTGGTAAAGCAGGTAACGGAACGACTTCATGAAATGGGGGCTACTATTTTGCCAGACACACAAGGCGTAGTTGAAACAGTGTCGTTTGTACTTCCGAAGGAACTACGTTAACTCATATTGCCTTCATTAGGACAAAGCGACCGGCACTTACAGAATGGGGAACTTAATACTTTTCCAGTTTGACACGGCCTGTTCTGGCAACATTAATTTTTTTCTTAGGTTCTGTTGCGCTTTTACCTATATTGAATCCTACTGGACTTGGAGGACGCCCTGAGAATCGATACGTGAAAGAATCAGTAGCCGCTGCTGCCGTTGCGGTAATAGATACGTTACCAATTTCTTCCTGTACTCTCAAAAGCAAGTCGCTGTCATTAGTTCCATCGCCATCTAAATCACAGGTGGTAGCCGCCAGAGTAAGAGTACCGTCATCGCCACAGTCTGTGAATACTATCCAGCCCGCAGCATAGTCATTTAATGAGGTATTACAGCTAGATCCGTTGTTGCTAGTACATATACTAACTGAGATGCTGCGCTTAGCCGCCTCACTACGGGCAAACATGAGCGCACTTAAAAAGTCATTTGACGCTGACGAGATTCGATTGCTCTCAATCATTTTAGTAAAGCTCGGAATCGCGATACTCGCCAAGATAGAAGCAATGCTAATGGTAATCAATGCTTCTATCAAAGTGAATCCAGAGCTGCGGCGCTTTAATGTAATTTTCATTATTATTGTTACCCATTAATACCTCCCATAAGATTATCAAACTACGAAGCTAAATTGGGTTAAACATAGATAATCGGTATCAGGTATTGCTAAATTATTGACGCCAAAACACTGGCGTCATAACAACGAGTAAGGTGAATATTTCCAAACGTCCCAAAAGCATCGACAAGCAAAGTACCCATTTCGCAAAATCATTAATCGAGGAATAATTTTTAACAACATCGCCAAGACCAGGACCAAGATTATTTAGCGTTGCCGCAACTGCAGAAAAAGCCGTTACCTGATCTAAGCCACTTGCCATCATCAGCAACATAAATAATACAAATACACCTATGTAGACCGAGAAAAAACCCCACACTGCCTGCATCACTTGATCCGGTACTGGCTTGCGATTTAACTTCACCGCGATCCGCGCGCTTGGGTGAATTAACTTAAGTATTTCTCGCATGCCTTGTTTAAAGAGCAACAGCACCCGAACGACTTTCATGCCTCCTGCCGTCGAGCCAGCACACCCGCCCATGAAGCTGGAAAAGATCAGTAGTGTCGAAACAAATACGGGCCAGTAGGAATAATCGGCCGTGCTATAACCTGTAGTAGTGATCATTGAAACCGCCTGAAAAACCGACACATAGGCCGTTTCGCTCAGCGTGCTAAAGAGATTATTAATTGAGAAGTACAAAATACAAATTGAACTCACCAACAATACACAATAAATAAAAAACCTCAGCTCCGAATCTTGAAAATATAATCGCGGGTCTTTCTTTCTCCATACCAAAAAATGCAAACTGAAGTTCGCACTTGATAGCAGCATGAACACAATCGCCACGCTTTCTATGGCGTGATTATTGAAATACCCGATGCTCTCGTCATGAGTAGAAAAACCACCAATAGCTACCGTTGAAAAGCTGTGACCCACTGCGTCGAACCAGCTCATTCCCGCCAGTTTATACGCGATTGCACAGACGACAGTAAAGCCAAAATAGATAAGCCAGAGCAACTTGGCTGTCTCTTTGATGCGAGGCGTCAGCTTTGAGTCTTTGATGGGACCCGGTGTTTCCGCGCGATACAGCTGACTACCACCCACCCCAAGAATAGGTAAAATCGCAACAGCCAGTACGATGATGCCCATTCCACCGAGCCATTGCAGCTGCTGACGGTAAAACAGAATTGAATAGGGCAACCCTTCGAGCTTAGTAATAACCGTGGCGCCGGTTGTGGTCAGTGCCGAAATTGATTCAAAAACAGCATCCGTAACGCTAAGCTGCAACTGCATGGAAAGAATCAGCGGCAGGGCACCGGACACACCAAGTACCGCCCAGAAAAGAATCACCACTAAAAAACCATCTCTGAGCCGCAACTCACTACTATGAGAACGGACAGGGAACCAGATGATTGCTCCGCCAATTAGCAGCATAAAAAAAGATTTGAGAAACGGCAACAAGTCGAGATCGTTATAAAGCCAACCCACAATCATCGGTAGTAACTGCGTGAAACTGAACAGCATCAGCAGCAGACCAAGAATCCTTTGAATGACCGAGTATTGCATGTTTCAGATATAAACCATGCCAACCTGAAACATTTTTTCGATAGCAGGGATATAACGCTTGTCGGATAAAAACAGGATGACATGGTCATTCTCTTCTATCACAACAGCGCTGCCAGGTAACACGACTTCCTTGCCTTTCACAACTGCACAAATTGTTGAACCCGGGGGCAGTTTTAACTTTTTAAGGGATCTGCCCACCACACGGGAAGTTTTCTCGTCACCATGCGCGACAACCTCTAGCACCTCGGCTGCTCCTTTACGCAAGGCGTGAACCGATACAATATCACCCTGTCTAACATGCGCTAACAAACCACTGAGTGTAATTTGCTGAGGAGAAATAGCCATGTCAATAATGCCACTTTCGACTAAATCCACATAACTCGGGCGATTGACTAAAGCCATCACTTTGCGGGCACCCAAACGCTTAGCCAGCATTGCAGATAAAATATTGGCCTCGTCATCATTAGTCAACGCACAGAAGACATCCATATTTGCAATGTCTTCTTCAAGCAAAAGATGTTCGTCTGCAGCATCGCCTTCGAGCACCAGCGCCTTATCCAGCTGTTCAGCTAATACGCCTGCAACGCTAGAACTCTTTTCAATTATTTTGACTTGGTAGCGCTCTTTTTCAAGCATGCTGGCCAAGGTACTGCCAACGTTACCCCCCCCAGCAATCATGATACGCTTATACGGCTTTTCAACAATACTTAACTCGCTCATCACCACACGAATATGCTGAGCACTAGCAATTACAAAGACCTCATCGTCTACCTCTATCGTCGTGTCGCCATCCGGCAAAATGGCTTTACCGCTCCGGAAAATGGCAATCACCCTCACCTCAACATCGGGCATATGCTCGGCAAAATCACGAATCTGATGGTCAATGAGTTTTCCACCAAACTGGGCTTTGAGCGCAACCAGCTGAACCCGACCATCCGCAAAACTCAAGACTTGCAAGGCACCAGGGTTGGCAATCAACCGATACACCTGTTCCGTTATCAACCGCTCAGGACTGATTAACACATCAACCGGGATAGCCTCTTTAGAAAAAAGTTCCTGATGATCAAGATAACTACTCGCTCTAACACGCGCAATCTTGGTCGGTGTGCGAAACAGCTGGTAGGCGACCTGGCAGGCAATCATATTGACCTCGTCGCTAGCGGTCACCGCAATCAACATATCAGCATTCATGACATTAGCGTTTTCCAATACATCCGGGTGCGAAGCGTTACCCTGATACGTATCGATATCTAACTTTTCCCGTAAATGCCTCAGTCGTTCAGGATCATTATCGATGATGACAACATCGTTATCTTCAGTCGCCAGACTATTTGCCAGCGAGCTTCCGACTTGACCAGCACCAATAATGACAATATTCATTGGTTATTTGTTGAACTGCTTTGGATCAATATTCAGTGAACGCATTTTACGGTACAAGTGCGTTCTTTCCATCTGTACTCTTTCTGCTAACTGACTCACATTTCCACCGCACTGTTCCAACTGATAACTCAGATAGTCGTGCTCAAACTGCTCGCGCGCCTGACGCAATGGCATTTCAAACAGGCTAACGGGAAGTTGCTCTACTCCCTGACTAAAGATAGGAATACTTCGACCCAGCATCTCTTCAACTTCTTCCTGGGTGATTTCAGTATCTGTTCCTAAGATCAGCAGCCTCTGAACTAAATTTCTTAGCTCACGAATATTGCCTAACCAACGATAATTACGTAGAAAGTTCTGTGAAGCAACAGAGAAGTGCCGATAGGGCAATCCATCGAGTGCGATCAAACGATCCACATAAAAGTTTAGTAACTCAGGAACATCTTCCGGATGCTCACGCAGCGGCGGAATGACCAGCGGTACCACATTGAGCCTAAAGAAGAGTTCATCTGAAAAGCGCCCTGCCTCGACATCATCGCGTAGATCGTGCTGGGCTGAAACGATCAGCTCGCTG